>JAFAGL010000216.1 GCA_023422735.1 Pseudomonadota bacterium | reverse complement strand
CCGGGATGATTACCGGCGCAATGATCGGGGGCACACTGGTCGTGCTGCTGTCGGAGCAGCTGTCATGGACATGGGCCGTGACAACAATTGCTGCGCTTATCGTTCTCACCAGCCTGCCATTCCTGCTCACCCAGAATGAACGGATCGAAGTTTCCGGCGAGAAGGATATTGGCGCGGGAAAAGTTGTTTCCACTCCGGCAGGCGCAGCGCGGTCCTTATTCCTTCGCCCCGGCGTCGCGCTTTTGATGGGGCTGATGTTTATGTCCGATATCTCGACAGGCGTGGATGTTTTGTTGACGGCCTTCCTCGTTGACGCTGGTCATAGCGCCGTTCGCGCAACCTTTTTTCTCAACACGCTGGCATTGGCAATCACTATACCGGTTACCTTCCTGACCGGACAGATGCTGCAACATTTCGCAACGGAGAAGGTGCTGGCCGCGTTGCTGGCGATCAAGGCTGCAATATTTCTCGCGCTTGCCACGGGAGGCTCCTCCGATCCGTTGGGATCGGTTATTCTTGGGATTGCTGCGGTCGTGGCAGCATCGGCGATCGCGATTGCCTACTGGCAAATCTACATGCGGTTCTCGTCTTCGGACCATGCCGCGACCGATATTGGCCTGATGACCTCGATCCGCATCATATTCCTGATGATCGGCGGGATTGGCGCGGGGCAGGTTGCAGGCATGCTGGGCTATAAAGGCATCTTCGCAATCGCTGCCACAATGGCATTCATCGCAGCTGTCATCGCATTTCTGCAACGGCCCGCTGCAAAGGCCGCGCCATGATCCTGCATATGTTCAAGATCATGGCGCGCAATCGCGCTCAGGCCTTCGCGCAAAGGCGGATTGTCAGGCGTGCTGGGAAGGTGCGGGAGCCGCTGCTGCGCGATGTCTCAAGAGGCTACGCGCTGCCCGACACATGTGAGTTTCGTACGCAAGGCCCCGCCGGCGAACAGCGCGTTTTCGTATTCGTGCCGCCCGGATCGCCACCGCCGTCGGGATACCCTGTTCTCTTCGTCGTTGACGCCAATGCCATCTTTGGAGCGGCCGTCGATGCCGCCCGCTTGCAGATGCCATGGCCGGACGTCAGCGAGGTCACGCCCTTCATGATCGTGGGCGTCGGTTATCCCGGTTCCGCTCCTTTCGATCATCGCAGGCGTTCCTGGGATCTCGCACCACCCCTGAGGAACCCGACTTGGAAATCGCCGCTAGGTCTGCCCTGGCATCAGCCGGGTGGCGCGGATGATTTTATCGACTTCCTGACTGGCCCTCTGCTCGACGCCCTGTGCGCGCGCTATCCAATCGCAAGAACACGTCGCGGCATATGCGGCCTGTCGCTGGGCGGCACGTTTGCGCTCTACGCATTCGCAACCCGACCCGAAGCATTCACCTTTCACGCAGCGGTCAGTTCTGCGCTCTGGTTCGATAGCGGGTGTGTCGTGGATGAACTGAAGAAATTGCCGGTGGGGTCCCGCCCGGAAGCAAGCGGTTTCATCTCATTGGGAACAGACGAGATACCCGGCAAACCCGAGATCTGCGAAATGATGCTTTCAGGTTCTCGCGCCGCTGCAAAAGAGATTGACCGGATCGGCTCGCCTTTGACCTACCTTGAATGCGACGGCGAAAATCATCAGTCGACAATCATCGCGACGATGCCGCAGATCATGAGAAGGGCATCTCGCCTCCTTTAAGCGGGCAGCCCACCTGCCAACCTTCGACCGTTGAGCTCCGAAGGTTGGCGAACTAAGTCGATACTTGAAGAACGTCGTTGAAGCGGTTGAATGCGCCGCAAAGCGCGATCCGCCACGTGAGTTCGACGATCTCGGCTTCCGAAAAGTGCACGCGCAGATCTTCGATCACCTTGTCGCGGATGCGATGCCAGTCACTGGAAACGGCAATCGCATAGTTGATGACGAGGCGGTCGATATCCGTCAGTGGCGGGTAGGCCTTGAGATCTTCGAGCGTCTCCACGCCTTCCAGTACGAGGCCGGCTACGGCGAGCTTGGGAGCATGCTGATCGATGCAGAAGTCGCATTTGTTCACCAGGGACACGGTGATGATGGCGAGCTCGAGATAGCGCTTGTTTAGAACCGCCTCATCCGACAATTGGGTCAGCAGCTTCCAGGTATGCTCGAACACCGGCAGGCGGTTTGCCATGACGCCGGCCTGACCCTCGAATGGCCCATAAGCTCGCATCCTGTCCCACAGCGCACGCTGGTCTTGGGGAAGGTCTTCGCGACCAAGGGCGGTAACACGTGGCATCTCAGGATTCCTTAGGTTCGGGACGCGGAATTGGCACGGATCGTCGGACGCTCGCGCCCGAAGCCCATTGGCTTGACGACCAACAGAACAACCAGCGCGATGCCGACCGCGATCAGACGAAGCGAAGCCAGCGTGGCACCGTCAAGGCCAGGCACAAAGTCGATGAGGAAACGGCTGCCTTCCAGCAAGAACACGAGCACCAGCGCTGCGATAAGAACGCCGGAATTGCTGCCGCGGCCACCCACCACAACGGCCATAAAGGCATAAGCGGTGATAATGGCCGTGAATTGGGTGGGGTCGATATAGCTGTAATAAAATGCATGCAGTGAGCCTGCGAGCCCGAGAATGGCACCACCCAGCGCGAAGCTGCGCAGGCGAATGGTGAGCACGGAGCGACCAAGCGAGCCGA
>JAFAGL010000199.1 GCA_023422735.1 Pseudomonadota bacterium | reverse complement strand
CGCCAAGGCCGATATTGGCCGCTCGATCTGCTTTTATGAAGCGAAGATGGACGAACAAGCGCGGGCGCGCAGCAATCTGGCCGCCGATCTGCGCAATGCGCTACACAATCGCCAACTGCGCTTGCATTACCAGGTGCAGACCTCTGTGCGCACCAACGCGATCCAGGGGTATGAAGTTCTGCTCCGCTGGACGCACCCGCAACGCGGTTCGATTTCGCCCGCGGAATTCATCCCGATTGCCGAGGAAACTGGCTTGATCCTTGAAATCGGCGAATGGGTTTTGCGCAAGGCCTGCGCGGATGCCGCGGCCTGGGCGAAGCCCTACAAGATCGCTGTAAATCTGTCGCCTGTGCAGTTCAGCCACTTTGATCTCGCCGATGTCGTGCGGCGCACGCTGGAGGATACCGGGCTGGAACCCTGGCGCCTCGAACTCGAAATCACAGAATCCACCATCATCACGAGCAAACAGAACGCGCTCGACATCCTGAACCGGATCAGGGCGCTCGGCGTCACCGTCGCGCTTGATGATTTCGGCATCGGCTATTCTTCACTCGACACGCTTCGCTCCTACCCGTTCAACAAGATCAAGCTGGATCGGTCTTTCATGACTGAAGTGGCGGAAAGCGCGCAAGCCAAGGCGATTGTGCGCGCCGTACTGTCTCTTGGTCGTACGCTGGAAATTCCGGTTCTGGCGGAAGGTGTGGAAACAGAGGATCAGCTGAAAATTTTGCGCGAAGAAGGCTGTGACGAAGCGCAAGGCTTCTTTCTGGGTCGCCCCCAGCCACTCGAAGCGATCGACTTCCAGCCCGCCACCTTGCTGCGTATGGCGAGCTGACGACGCACCCAGCGGATCCGGATTTAGCCTTGTAAAACCGGAGGTTAACGAAATGAGCTTCGACCAGGTTGAGCATATTTCGTCGCCGACCGGAGCGGATCTGGCGCTACGAATCGCAGCGATTCCGAGAGCCAAAGCGGTTATCCAGATCAATCACGGCCTGGCCGAACATTCCGGGCGATACAGCAGATTTGCTGCCTTCATGAATGCGCGCGGCTACACAATCCTGGCAAATGACCACCGCGGACATGGCCAAACCATCGATTTTGCAACGCGAAATGGCGATTTGGCGAGGCGAAATGAGGCCAATTTGATGATTTCAGATTCGCTTTTCGTGCTCGAAGAAGCAGCCAGGCGATTTCCTTGCCTCCCGATCATCACCTTCGGGCATTCGATGGGTGGTCTCATCGCGCTTAACCTGATTGGAAAGTTTCCGGGCAAGCTCCAGGGCGCGGCCATCTGGAACGCGAATTTTTCTGCCGGGCTTCAAGGAAGATTGGCGCAAGCCATTCTTGCATGGGAACGGTTCCGCCGAGGTTCGGATGTGCCATCCAGCATGTTGCCCAAACTGACCTTCCGCGCCTGGGGCAAAGCCATTGAGAACGCGCGGACCGATTTCGACTGGTTGAGCCGCGACCCGGAAGAAGTCGATGCTTACATCGCCGATCCTTTATGCGGATGGGATGCCAGCGTTGCGCTTTGGCAGGATATTTTCACACTCGTCTTCAACGGCCCATCCAAAGCCAATCTCGATGCCATCCCGCACGATCTGCCTTTGCATCTGGTTGGCGGCGCTGCCGATCCCGCGACAAACAACGGAGGTGCAGTCAAGCAATTGCGGGACATTCTGACCGGGGCAGGCTTTCTTGATGTGACCACGAAGATTTATGCCCAAACGCGCCACGAATCCCTCAACGACGTGAACCGCGAAACAGTCATGACAGATTTCGCGGATTGGGCCGACACGATCACGCAACGCGTGACCTGAAGCTGGAAACGGTTTAGAAGGCGCCACCTTCGTTTCAGACCGGTTTCCATTTCAATGCCCGATAATGCCAAAGACCTGATGCTTTCGGTCGTCATTCCATGCCGCAACGAGGCTGGTAATCTTCCAAGATTGCTGGAAGAAACCAGCGCGGCGCTCGAAGGCCGCGTGTATGAAATCATCGTCGTGGACGACGGCTCAACGGATCGCACAGCAGATGTGTTGTCTGAACTGCGGGCTCAATCCCCGGTTCTGCGCCATCTGCGCCATGCCCATTCCTGCGGCCAAAGTGCAGCGATCAAGTCCGGCGTTTTCGCCGCACGAGGTCAGATCATCCTCACCATAGATGGCGACGGGCAGAACAACCCGGCCTATCTTCCTGCCCTGGCAGATGCACTGGTTTCAGGCGGCAGCTCCATCGGTATCGCCGCCGGGCAGCGACTTGGACGCAAAGACACGACCGCCAAACGGCTGGCTTCACGCTTTGCGAACCGTTTGCGTCAGGCAATCCTGAAAGATGAAACAGTCGATACGGGCTGCGGCCTCAAGGCCATGCATGTCTCGCTTTTCAGGCAGTTGCCCTATTTTGACGGCTGGCATCGCTACCTTCCGGCGCTGGTGAAGCGCGAAGGGCTCGGCGTCGTGCAGATCGCGGTGACCGACCGTCCGCGCGAACACGGCGTTTCAAATTACGGAATTTTCGATCGCGGTCTTCGCGGCATTCCGGATCTTCTGGGAGTATGGTGGCTCCTGCGGCGGCGCAAACGCATTCCCGAAATTTCGGAGCCGACCCAATGACAAGCGCGCTGGCGGACCTCCAGTCATGGTTTCACGCGACCTTCGTCGCCCAGTTCGATGCGTGGATCCTTTTGGGCTTCCTTGCGCAAGCGATGTTCACAGGTCGCTTCGTGGTCCAATGGCTTGCATCAGAGCGCGCAAAACGCTCCGTGGTGCCCGTCGCGTTCTGGTTTTTCTCGCTCGGCGGAGGGACATTGTTGCTGATCTACGCGATACAACGACAAGACCCCGTTTTCATTGCAGGCCAGGGGATGGGGTTGTTCATTTACATCCGCAATCTGTGGTTGATCGCGAATGAACGCAAAGCCGCCATGGCAAAAACAGACTGAAGCCTCTTTCGTTTATGCGCTGTCGCAACTTATAGAGAGTTCACGAACGGGTCATTTCTCGTGAGAATCGAGTGAAGGGTAGATAGCCGATGGAAATATTTACAGCAGCGGGTTTGATCGCCCTGCTTCAGGTCATGGCAATCGACCTGGTTCTTGCAGGTGACAACGCGATCGTCATCGGACTGGCAGCCGCTGGCCTGCCGGCGGACCAGCGCAAGAAAGCGATCCTCGTCGGCATCATCGCGGCAACCGTGCTGCGTATCTGCTTTGCGTTGATCACCAGCCAGTTGCTGGCAATTGGCGGCATTCTGCTTATCGCAGGTGGCCTGCTGCTGCTCTGGGTCTGCTGGAAAATGTATCGCGAACTGAGCATTTCAGCGGCGGAAGAAGGCGAGGCCCACGAAGCGCTTGAAGGTCGCGACGACGGGGTCTCAAATGCGCCGCGCAAGACCTTCGCGCAGGCTGCCATGCAGATCGTTATCGCCGACGTGTCGATGTCGCTCGA
>JAFAGL010000175.1 GCA_023422735.1 Pseudomonadota bacterium | reverse complement strand
AGGTTGACGCGTGGCATGTAGATCTGGCCGGATTGCTCCGCAGACGTATGTCTTACTTCGAGCCGCGGCAGCATGTTGAGCTGAACCGCCTGTCGGGTCAGTGAGAATGCGCCAGAAATCACCGCCTGGCTGGCGATCACGGTGGCGGCGGTCGCCAGAAGAACCATCGGCAGCAGCGCCCAGCCCTGATTCATCTCGAAAAACGGATGACCAATTGCCCCGCCATGCGCCAGAACGAACGCGCCTTGTCCGAAATAATTCAGAAGCAGGCACGGAAACACCATGATGAGCCAGGCCAGAACGATGGGCTTGCGCCCGAAATGGCCGAGATCTGCGTAAAGGGCTTCGGCTCCCGTCACCGCGAGAAAGACCGCGCCGATCGTCACAAAGGCAACGGCTGGCGAGTCGATCAAGAAGATGGCGATGTAATAGGGGTTGAGCGCATAAAGAATTTCCCAGTCGTCGGAAATGTGCACCAGCCCGGATGCCCCGATCGCCAGAAACCACAGCGCGGTGATCGGGCCGAAAATCGTGGCGACCTTCGAGGTCCCGAAACGCTGCACGTAGAAGACGCCCAACAGGATCACCAGCGTGATCGGAACGACATAAGACTGAAAATTATCGGTGACCGTGTTCATGCCTTCGACGGCCGAAAGCACGGAGATTGCCGGCGTGATGACCGCGTCGCCATAAAACAGCGCTGCGCCGATCATCCCCACGAACAAGAGAAGCGCCGGGCGACTGGCGAAACTGGCGCGCACCAGCGCCATCATCGACAAGGTACCGCCCTCGCCGCGATTATCTGCTTTCAATACGAATACGATATATTTGACCGTAACGATGATCGTCAAAGCCCAGACGATCAGCGACAGCACACCCAGAATGTCTTCGCGTGTGGCGATGTTGCTGCCCGCGGAAGCGCGTAAAGCTTCGCGAAACGCATAGATCGGGCTGGTCCCGATATCGCCGTAGACGACCCCCAATGCGCCGAGCATCAAAAGGGGTAGTTTATCCAGTTTGTGGTCTTCTGCGGAAGCGGGACGTTCCGCATCTGCGGAAGCAACGGCGTTCGAAACTTCATCAACGCGCATTTTTGGCCCTCCTTACGGGCGGGCCGGGCTGATACGCCTGCGCGGAAGCGAGATCAATCCGTATTCTTCGTGTAACCGATAATGTGAACAAACCACGGAAAATGTTCCTGACAATGACTTGCGCATGTCTGGCAATGCGCAAGCGTGTGTCCATCTAAGGAACATGAACGCCCCTTTGCGAATTGCCTTCACAGTTGACCAAGGAGACACAATGCCTTCTTCCCTTGATGCCGTGCCGGCCGTGCGCCGCATTGAAACTGATCGTGACGATCTCTTCGCCTGCGAGATTGCCGGCCATGCCAGCACGGCGGATCTCGAAAATCTGTTCGGCTTGCTGGAAGGCGCTTACGCCTTGCATGACCAGATCGACGTTCTGGTGCATTTCACTGCATATGACGGCATTGAGTGGTCAGACCTGTCGGAAAACACCAAAAAGGAAGGCCGGCAGCACGCCAGCCAGCATGTGCGCAAATGCGCCTCGATCGGTGGCCCGGACTGGGTGTCTTATTTCAGCGGCTTTTTCGCGCCTTCAATCGACGTCCAGCTGAAACGTTTTGAAGATGAAGAGATCGACGAAGCCTGGGCCTGGATCGGCGCGACTCCCAAACCAGTCAAGATATGAGCGGCCTCATCTGACGACGGTGAGCCGCTCGGCCGCGCGTGTGACGGCGGTGTAAAGCCACCGTTCGCGCGTGTCTCGAAAAGCGTAGCTTTCATCGAACAAGACGACATTGTTCCATTGCGAGCCCTGCGACTTGTGTACCGTCAGCGCGTAACCGTAGTCGAAATCGTCGAAGCGCTTCTTTTGCTGCCAGGAAATTTCTTCTTCCGGATGCTCGAACGCCGCCTTCAACAGCTTGATCTTGGCGACGCCGCGGTCGGGATCGTCTTCTTCGGGTGATACCAGCAGGTTGATACCTGGTTTCACCGTCTCGCGCGACGCCGTCATCACCTTCCACAAGGAGCCGTTGAGCAGCCCTTTGGATGGGTCGTTTCGGAGGCAAACGAGTTTGTCGCCGGCTTGCGGGAAATCGGCGGTAAAACCTTTGAGTTCACGCAAACGCGCATTGTAGCGGCGGCGCGTCCTGTTGGTTCCGACCAGCACCTGGTCGGCATCGAGCACCAATTCTTGCGTGACCTCATTCTTGTTGATCACCTGGGCGGCGCCATAGTCGCCATACATGAATTCCTTGCCTTCGCGCACATCGAGCGCCAGCCGGATGATGGGATTGTCGCGGGCCTGGCGGTGAATTTCCGTCAGAAGATGGTCCGGCTCATGTTCGGTAAAAAAGCCTCCGCCGGAAATCGGCGGCAACTGACCGGGGTCTCCCAGCACCAGGATCGGCGTCCCGAAGCTCATAAGATCGCGGCCCAGCGTTTCATCCACCATCGAGCATTCGTCGACGATAATCAGCTTGGCACGCGCCACGGGGCTTTGTCGGTTCAAGGCAAAGGTGGGCGACATGGAGGTCTTGCCCGTGCCTTCATCTTCCACGGCTTCTTCACCGCGTGGACGATAAATCAGCGAATGGATCGTTCGCGCATTGCTGGCGCCCTTGGAACGCAGGACCTGTGCGGCTTTGCCAGTGAAGGCGGCGAACTGCACACTGCCGTCGACATGCTCCGCGAAATAGCGAGCAAGGGTGGTTTTCCCGGTGCCGGCATAGCCGAACAGCCGAAAGATCTGCGGCTTCCCGGATTTCATCCAGCGCGCCACCGCCTGCAGCGCCTCATCCTGTTGGGGAGAAAATTTCATGAACCGGTCAGATCGGATTCGCGTCTGCAGGGCAAGTCCTGCTTCCGTCCTTAGCCAAGATCCGTGTGCACGAAATCGTCGCCTTTATAAAGGAGCTTGAGCCCATATCGCTTGGCGAAAGCATAGGAGAAGCAGTCTCCCATATTGAGCTTCGCACGATGACCGGTACCTTTACCGTACCTGTCCCGCGCCAACGTACACCAGCGCACAACTTCGCCGTCCCACTGCAACCTTTGTATCCCGAAGGCTTCAAGAAAATTATCGATCTCCGCAAGGGCAACGGATGAGCCACCGAACATGTTTGCAAGAACATAGGCCGACTCTATCCTTGCAATGTCTGAGATGGCGTGCTGAGCGCCCCGAAGTATTGTTAGAAAAAACTCACGCTCCGGCTCGCCATTGATGATTGCAACCAAGGCTGAGGTTTCGAGAAAACCTTTAACTGTCCTCTCCCCAAAGGCCATCGGCAAACTCCTTGGTTGACGTTTCCGGCGTGCGCGGAAGCCGATCCCACTTCTCAATCATACTGGCAATCCGCGCATCGTCTGGCGAACTGGCGTTTTGCTTTTCGGAACGCAAAGCTGAAGCTGCAGCGAACTTGATCGCTTCAGTGATACTGACGCCCCGGCGCTCAGCCAACTCACGTATCAGGCGGTCAGCTTCTGCATCTCTTACATGTATCGTCATGGAATACAACCACTAGTTGACAACATTGTGTTGATATTTGCACACATCAGCCACACAGATAGAACACATCAGGAACATTGTGTCAAATTATAATCGGGAACGCGACGTTTACAACCGTGGGTTTATCGCATCATCGGCCACAAGGTTGCAGCGAGCAGCAATCCCATGGCGATATTGAACCACTTCAACCGCAACGGATCGCTCAAGAAACCGCGCAATGCCACGCCGAAACCCGCCCAGCTCGAAACGCAAGGCAGATTGATCAGACCGAAAATGAAAGCGATCACCATCACAGACAAGAACGGCGAAGCAGCGTTCGTGTAGAGCGCCATGCCTGTCACCGCCATGACCCAGGCTTTCGGGTTGACCCATTGAAACGCCGCAGCCTGCCAAAACCCCATCGGTTTGGCAGTTTGCATCCGGTCGCTTCCGAGCGAACGCGACATGGCGATCTTCCAGGCGAGATAAAGCAGATAGGCCCCGCCCGCCAGTTTGAGTGCGATATGCAAAGATGGATAGGCCGTCAGCAAGGCGCCGAGCCCCAAACCGACCCCCAGCAGCAGGGATACGAAGCCCGCCGCGATTCCCAGCATATGGGGGATCGTCCGAACGAAACCGAAATTCACGCCGGATGCCATCAGCATGAAATTGTTGGGTCCCGGCGTGATTGAACTTACGAAGGCATAAAGAAACAGTGCGACGAGCTTGTCCGACGTTAACATTGTAGAGGTCCTGAAAAAAGAAACGCCGATCTCTGGTGGACCGGCGTTCATGGAAGCTTTGACTTTGGTCGAAGCCTACATTCCCTGCGGTCCACGGTTCATGGCGGCCACGCCGGTCCGACACACTTCGATCAAACCGAGCGGTTGCATGATCGCAATGAACTGTTCAATCTTCGACACGCGGCCTGTGATCTCGAAAATGAAATGCTCGGTGTTGGCGTCGATCACATTCGCGCGGAAAGCCTCGGCCAAACGCAGTGCTTCAACGCGGTCGTCTCCGGAGCCTTTCACCTTCACGAGCGCCAATTCCCGCTCGATCGGCTGGTCGTGGCCGAGTTCCATGGCGCGCACGGATAGGTTGACCACGCCATGAACCGGCACGATGCGCTCCAGCTGGTGCTTGATCTGATCGAGCACATTCGGGGTGCCGCGCGTCACGATGGTGATCCGTGACAGATGGCTTTGATGCTCGGTTTCGGAAACCGTCAGGCTTTCGATATTATAGCCGCGACCGGAAAACAGGCCGATGACGCGCGCCAGAACACCCGGCTCGTTATCGACCAGAACCGAAAGCGTGTGGCTAACCGGCTTTTCCATGATCTTGGAGATGAAATAAGCCGAACCGGTCGGCTGAAGTTGTGCATTCATAATGGAATGTTCCTGAAATCAGCGCCGAGCTTAAACCAGCATCTTGCCTTTGGCATCGATCGCGTTGGCCACTGCCTCATCGGTCGCCTCGTCGGGAAGCAGCATCTCGTTATGTGCCTTGCCAGAAGGGATCATGGGGAAGCAGTTCGTGAGATTGGCGACGCGGCAGTCGAACAAAACGGGTTTCTTGACGTCAATCATTTCCTTGATCGCATCATCCAGATCGCCCGGCTTTTCGCAACGGATACCGTGGCCACCATAGGCTTCGGCAAGCTTCACGAAGTCCGGCATCGCCTCGGTATAGGAATGCGACAGCCGGTTTCCGTGCAGCAATTGCTGCCATTGGCGCACCATGCCCATATACTGGTTGTTCAGGATGAAGATCTTGATCGGCGCTTCATATTGTACGGCGGCCGACATTTCCTGCATCGTCATCTGAACCGACGCATCGCCCGCAATGTCGATCACCAGCGCATCCGGATGCGCGATCTGCACACCGAGTGCTGCCGGCAAGCCATAGCCCATCGTTCCCAACCCGCCGGAAGTCATCCAGCGGTTCGGATGATCGAAGCCAAAATGCTGAGCCGCCCACATCTGATGCTGGCCGACTTCGGTGGTGATGTAGGTTTCGCGATGCTTGGTCAGCTCATGCAAACGGCGGATCGCATATTGCGGCATGATGATCTCACTGTTGTCGCGGAACGCGAAGCTGTCGCGTGCGCGCCAACGCTCGATCTGCTCCCACCAAGGTGCGAGATGCTTGCGATCGCTTTTCTGGCTCGCGCGCCACAAGCGCACCATATCTTCCAGAACATGCGCGACATCACCGATGATCGGCACGTCGACGCGAACATTCTTGTTGATCGAGGACGGGTCGATATCGATGTGGATTTTGCGCGAGTTTGGCGAAAACGCGTCGAGGCGTCCGGTGATGCGGTCATCAAAACGCGCGCCCACGCACAACATCACGTCGCAATCATGCATGACCATGTTGGCTTCATAAGAGCCGTGCATGCCCAGCATCCCGAGCCAGCTTTCGCCGGAAGCGGGATAAGCGCCAAGCCCCATCAGGGTCGAGGTGATCGGAAAACCTGTGAGCTCCACCAGTTCACGCAGCAACTGGCTGGCTTCAGGGCCTGAATTGATGACCCCGCCGCCTGAATAGATGACCGGCTTTTTGGCCGTCGTCATCAGGGCAATGGCTTCTTTCACCGCTTCGAGGTCGCCCTGAACCTTTGGCTGATAGGAGGTGCGTGGCGCCATTTGTGGCGGCGTGTAAACTCCCGTCGAGAACTGCACGTCCTTGGGAACATCGACCAGCACCGGGCCGGGACGTCCTGTCGTTGCGATGTGAAAGGCTTCATGCAGGATTGCCGCCAAATCATTCACGTCGCGCACCAGCCAGTTATGCTTGGTGCAGGGGCGGGTAATACCGACCGTATCGGCTTCCTGAAATGCGTCCGAGCCGATCAGCGATGTCGGAACCTGCCCCGAGATGCACACTATCGGGATCGAATCCATCAGCGCATCCTGCAACGGGGTGACGGCGTTCGTCGCGCCAGGCCCGGAAGTTACGAGCATCACGCCTGCGCGCCCCGTTGAACGGGCATAACCCTCGGCGGCATGACCCGCGCCCTGTTCATGGCGAACGAGGATGTGCTGAATTTCATCCTGCTGGAAAAGTTCGTCATAAATCGGCAGGACGGCCCCACCCGGGTAACCGAACAGGTGCTTGACGCCATTGTCCTTCATGGCTTGCACAACCATTTCGGCGCCAGTCATTTCGCGTTTGCCGCTCTCGTCCCTGCTCATATTTCCGTCTCGCGTTTCGGTATTCTTGGCATTCGTTAAGGCAATAAAAAAAGGCCCCCGGTGGGAGCCTGTGTTTCGCGCATGGGGTGCTTTCGCCTGGCGGTTACACCGCCTTGCCCACGCGCGTTCCTACTACAATAATGAGTGCTGTGTTCATGATAGCGGACCGTAATCGGAACTTTCCTGAGCGTCAATCCCGTTTGAAAGAGAAATGCGAAACAAGGCAAACTTGCGCAATAAAGATCTACTGAACCTTTGCGCCGATGGATCAACGTTAAATGAGAAAAGGCCGGCGAAGCGTGAGCTCTGCCGGCCTGGACCATCGTGCAATCCAGAAGGCGGATTGAAATTCCGCGGGCTTATGCCCGTGGCAGCGGATTTGCCGAAGCGCCTCCGGCCAGCCACCTGCTGGCTTCGTCATCGTCGCGAGGCAAATTCCCCTCCGGTGTCATCTTGTCGACGGCATCGGGGATGGATGACGAAAGCCGCGTCAGAAGCTCCTGATAATCAAGACCGGTTTTGGCAGCCAGTTCCTCAAGCTCTTCCTTGCCGATGGCAGCTTCCACCTGTTGCGGTGACAACTGCTTGGAAGGCGTGCCGGGGTTGACCCAGGAATCGGCGGTTTCATGTTCGCCGCCATTCTTGAAGCGGTCGATTAGTTCACCCAGTCCTTTGCTGAACGAGCCGTCCTGCCCGCCGAAGAGATCACCCAGGCCGCCGAGAATCCCGCCGCCTGAACCGCCTGCTCCTGCACCGGATCTGGCATCCTGCAGAACCTGTCCAAGCTTGTCCCGGTTTTGATAACCTGCAACTGCGAGAAGTCCGAGCAGTGCAGCCAGTGAAGGCATTGTGCTACGAGGAGCCATTCCGGTTTCCTTTCATTGCATTCCATGCATCGACAGTAGCGACTGCGCGCGATCAGGTGCGCTTTGCGATAGCGCCCCAAACAAACAGCACGATGATCGCGCCGACGATGGCACCAATGAAGCCTGCGCCCTCGTTGGCATTATACCAACCGATCGCCTGCCCAAGATACGAGGCGACAAACGCGCCGACGATGCCGAGAATTGTAGTCAGGATGAAGCCCTGAGGCTCGTTGTCCCCTGGCATGATAAATTTGGCGATAACGCCGGCCAGAAATCCGATGATGATTGTCCAGATAATGCCCATGAGTATGTTTCCCCAATCTCAATGCGCATATAACAGCCAGGTCGCAAAAAAGTTGCATCTGCATGCGCAATCGGATGGCATGGTCGGGCAGATTGACCGCCGTTCAAGCCAGCGCGAATATATACAGCGCGGCCCGCAGCGCGAGATAAAACAGGCGGATCAATCGGCGCTGGAAATACGCTTCCATTCGGGACCGAACTGATTGCGAAACCAGGTCGATTGTCGTCTGGAATATTGCCGCGTGGCGATTTTGGCACGTTCGATTGCGTCTGGCAGCGCCATGCGATCGGCGAGCACATCCCCTAACTCGCGCACCCCGATCGCCTTCATCGCCGGAACGGATGGATCAGGCGAGAGTGCGAGCAACTGCTCCACTTCACCCATCGCACCGTCATCGACCATGCGATCAAAGCGTCGATCAATCCGTTCGATGAGTGTCCCGCGATCTGGTTCAATCACGATAAACCGCGCAGAAGCCCGCTCGATCATAGCCGGTCGCGTTTGCGCCTGCCATTCGGAAATCGAACGG
>JAFAGL010000131.1 GCA_023422735.1 Pseudomonadota bacterium | reverse complement strand
TTGTCATCAAGTCCGAATTCCGTTTGCGCGATCTCGTATTCCCGCGCAAGAGATGTATGAAAATGCGGCGGATCATCCGAATTCAGCGTCACCTTACAGCCAGCCTGACGTAGTGCCGCGAATGGATGATGGGCAAAGCTTTCGTAGACGCCAAGCGCGATATTGGAGCCGGGGCAGCATTCCAGCACGGTGCCCGCAGCAGCCAGTCTTTTCACCAGTTCCGAATTTTCCATAGCTCGCACACCATGGCCGATCCGAGCCGGTTTCAGGTGGTCGAGTGCTGCCGCGACACTTTCGGGACCTGCCATCTCGCCCGCATGAACGGTAATTCCCAAGCCGGCTTCGCGCGCGATCTCGAAAGCCCGTACATAATCTTCAACTTCCCCATGACGTTCCTCACCGGCCATGCCGAAGCCCGAAACAAGCGGATGACGGCATTTGGCGGCAAAACGTGCAGCAGCCTCGACGCTTTCAACGCCGAAATGGCGCACGCCGGTGACGATCATGCGGCTTTCTATACCGGTCTTGGCTTTGGCCCGCTCCATCCCCTCGCCCAGCGCCTCCGTGTAGGCCTGCGGTGACAGGCCGGCGCGGGTCGCGTGGTCGGGCGAGGTGAAGAACTCGGCATAGATCGCGCCATCGCGCGCCAAGCTCGAAAGATAGTCTTCCGCCAATCGCGCATAATCATCTTCGGACCTGAACAAGGCAGCAGCTGCGTCGTAGGAGGCAAGAAATCCCGTAAAATCTTCCCATATAAAAACACCGTCCTGGATCACCGAAGACAGGTCTTCGCCATACTTCTGTGCCTGTTTCAGCACGAGTTCAGGAGACGCAGCCCCTTCGATATGGCAATGGAGTTCGGCTTTGGGAATCATTGGGCGCTTTTTCCTTCGCGCCTGAACAGCGCGTTCTTTCATCGCGCAACCAAACGTAGCGCTCTGACCCGGCCTCGGCTATGGTCCGACCGCTTTAAGGGATAAATTTCATGTCAGACCACCGTGCCACCGCCGCCGGCGAAATGAACCAGTCCTATGGCTTTACGCCAGTTGCGGACGGCGAAAAGCAGGGCCTCGTCAATGAGGTGTTCCATAAGGTCGCACGCCGTTATGACGTGATGAACGACCTGATGTCGGCTGGACTGCACCGTGTCTGGAAGAATGCGATGATTGCGGCGCTGAACCCGCCCAGAAGCGACAGCTTCCGGCACCTGGATGTTGCGGGCGGCACCGGCGACATTGCGTTTCGCGTGATCGAAGCCTCCGACCGCCTTGCCCATGCGACCGTTCTCGACATCAACGGCTCGATGCTGGAAGTGGGGCAGGACCGGGCGAACAAGCGCGGGCTTGCGGAAAACTGCACCTTCGTTGAAGCCAATGCCGAAAGCCTGCCTTTCGAGGATCGCAGCTTCGACGCGTATACGGTCGCCTTCGGCATTCGCAACGTGCCGCATATCGATGTGGCGCTGAAGGAGGCCTTCCGCGTGCTGAAGCCCGGCGGCCGCTTCCTTTGTCTCGAATTCTCCGAAGTCGACCTTCCCTTTCTCGAACAGGCTTATGAAGCCTGGTCGTTCAAGGCGATCCCGCCGATCGGCAAGATGGTGACCGGCGATGCGGAGCCTTACCAATATCTCGTGGAATCAATCCGCAAATTCCCCAACCAGGAGAATTTCGCCACGATGATCCGCGACGCCGGCTTCGAGCGCGTCACCTATCGCAATTATTCGGGCAGCATCGCCGCGCTGCATTCCGGCTGGAAACTTTGAAGACAGAATGAGTACGCCCGCCGCTTATTTCCGGCTCGTTCGCGCCGGCTGGATTCTTTTGCGTGAAGGTGTTTTTGCAGCCCTTCCCGGCCAGGAACTCGAAGGCCTGCCCCGACAAGGCTGGCGCGTGGCGAAGGTTCTGGCGCGCCGGCGTGCGCCCGAGGATCGCTCGCAACGCCTGATCCGCGCCGTTCAGCGGCTTGGTCCTTCCTATGTGAAGCTTGGCCAGTTCCTGGCCACGCGCCCGGATGTGGTGGGCGGCGACCTTGCGCTCGACCTGACGCAATTGCAGGACCGGATGCCGACCTTCCCCCATGCGGAAGCGGCACGCATGATCGAGGGCTCGCTCGGACGCCCGGTGACGGAGCTCTTTTCGCGCCTCGACGAACCGGTGGCCGCAGCGTCGATCGCGCAGGTGCACCCCGCCGAAATCATTGACCCGCTGGGCGCGCGCAAAGTGGCGGTGAAAGTGATCCGGCCCGGCATCCGCCAGCGTTTCAACGAGGATCTCGAAAGCTTCTTCCTCGCGGCACGGATGCAGGAACGCCATATTCCTTCCACCCGCCGCCTGAAGCCGGTGGAAGTGGCGCAAACGCTGGCGCAAACCACCAAGATCGAAATGGATCTGCGGCTCGAAGCCTCGGCCCTTTCAGAGATTGCAGAAAACACCCGTGACGACCCGGGCTTCCGTGTTCCTTCCGTTGATTGGGAGCGCACGGGCCGCGATGTGCTGACCATCGAATGGATCGACGGTATCAAGATGAATGATGTCGAGGCGCTGCGAGTGGCAGGCCACGATCTCAAGGGGCTGGCCGTCACGCTGATCCAGAGCTTCCTGCGCCATACGCTGCGCGACGGTTTCTTCCATGCCGACATGCATCCGGGCAACCTGTTCGTGGAACCGGACGGAACGCTGGTTGCGGTGGATTTCGGCATCACCGGGCGGCTGGGCAAGAAGGAACGGCGCTTTTTGGCGGAAATCCTCTACGGCTTCATCACACGCGATTATCGCCGCGTGGCGGAAGTGCATTTCGAAGCCGGCTATGTTCCCTATCACCA
>JAFAGL010000082.1 GCA_023422735.1 Pseudomonadota bacterium | reverse complement strand
CGCTCGCCCGGTTCCACCTTGAAACCGTTTATCTATGCGCTCGCTTTCGAGGAAGGGCTGGTGGCGCAACAAACGATCATCGAAGATCGCCCGGCCGACTTCGCCGGTTATCGCCCCAAGAATTTCGACATGCGCTATCAAGGCGATGTCCCGGTTCGCGATGCGCTGCAACTTTCGCTGAACGTGCCTGCCGTGCGGCTGCTCGATGCAGTCGGTCCGGCGCGGTTGGTGTCGCGCTTTCGCCAGGCCGGCGTGTCCCTCGCCTTGCCAAAAGGTGAGCGTCCGGGTTTGGCGATCGGACTTGGCGGTGCAGGCCTTTCACTGCGCGAACTGGTGCAGCTTTACACCGGACTGGCGAATGGCGGGCGGGCCGTTGTCTTGACGGATCAACCGCGCGACGAGCCGACCGCCCAAAGCATGATCGATGCGCAGGCCGCATGGCAGATCGGCGATATTCTGTCGGGCGTCCTTCCTCCCGTCGGCGCTGCGGATCGTGGCATCGCCTACAAGACCGGCACGAGTTACGGATATCGCGACGCCTGGTCGGTCGGTTACGATGGCCGTCACGTTCTGGGCGTATGGGTTGGCCGCGCGGATGGCGGATCGGTTCCCGGACTGTCCGGATATGCGTCCGCAGCTCCGATCCTCTTTGAAGCCTTCAAACGATCGGGCCTGGCGCATATCCAACTTCCGAAAGCACCATCGGGCGCCGTCCGGCAAACGCGCGCGCAACTGCCGGTCACACTTCGGCGCTTTTCAGGCAATGTATCGGCCACGCCCCTGATCGCCGAAGCGCCGCCGCAAATCGTTTTCCCGCCGAACGGCGCGCGCATGGCGCTGGAAGCAGATAGCAGCCGCCCGCTGGCTCTTGCCCTGAAACTGCAAGGCGGCCGCGCGCCCTTTCGCTGGCTTGCAAACGGCAAACCGCTTGAAGCGGTGATGCGAAGGCGCAGCGCAAGCTGGACGCCGGACGGCGCGGGTTTTTCCACCCTTACCGTGATCGACGCGGCTGGCCGCGCGGCCAGCGTCAGGATTTTTGCCGAATAGACAGCCTGTCCTGGAGGCGGCCTGCTCAAGACAGCAGCAGCAAATGCCCTGGACCCAGGCAAACGCGACACTGGTCATTGACCCGGCAGCAAAGTTGAAGCAACAACGAAGGCTGAGCGGGCTGCGCGCCAAAATGGCTGCCGCGCGAAAGCAGAATACAGGTGACGACCATGACGAGTCTCGCGCTTCCCGCGCAGGATCGTTTTTCGCTTTGGCGTTTGGAAATCCGCGCCATGCTGGCCTTGGCATGGCCGATGGTGCTGACCAATCTTGGCCAGGTAGCGATGACCACAACCGACGTTTTGATGGTGGGACGCCTTGGTCCCGGCGCCATCGCGGCCGCAGCGCTCGGCACCAGCCTTTATTTCCTGCCGATGATTTTCGGAATCGGCCTCATGGTTGCGACCTCGCCCATGGTCGCACGCGAACTTGGCCGCAATCGCTTTGCGGTGCGTGAAACGCGCCGCACGATTCGCCAGGGCCTTTGGATCGCGATCGCCTATTCGGTGCCGGCATGGGCCTTGCTTTGGAATGCAGAAGCGATTTTCCTTTTCATGGGCCAGGCACCTGAACTTGCGGCGAATGCGGGTGGCTATGTGCGCGCCCTGCAGTGGGCGACCCTGCCCTTTCATGCCTATCTCGTCCTGCGCTCCTTTATTTCAGCGCTGGAACGGCCGGGTTGGGCGCTGGTCGTCGTGGCGGTTGCCGTGGCCTTCAATGTGCTGGCCAACTGGGTGCTGATCTTTGGTTATTTCGGCTTTCCGTCCCTGGGCGTTCCCGGTTCGGGGCTGGCGACGACCCTGTCCAGCATCCTGATGTTTGCGGGTCTGGCCCTCGTCGTTGCCTTCAAGCGTCCGTTTCACCGTTATTATATTTTCGGACGCTTCTGGCGGCCCGACTGGCCGCGCTTTCTGGCACTTTTGAAACTCGGGCTGCCGATCGCCGCGATCCTGACCTTCGAAGTCTCGATCTTCAATGCGGCTGCATTCCTGATGGGATTGATCGGGACCACATCGCTTGCCGCGCATGCGATCGCGATCCAGATTGCCTCGGTGACATTCATGGTGCCGATGGGTCTTGGTCAAGCCGCGACCGTTCGCGTCGGCCTCGCCTTCGGTGGAGGCGATCGCTACGGTATTTCACGTGCGGGCTGGACGGCCTTTTCCATGGGCCTTGGCTTCATGGCATTGGCCGCGCTGGTGATGATCGTCTTTCCCAAGCTGTTGATCGGCGCGTTTCTGGATCTCAACGATCCCGTCAACCAGCCTGTCGTTGACCTGGCCGTCGTGTTCCTGGCCATAGCCGGTCTGTTCCAGATCGTGGATGGTGCGCAGGCTGTCGCCAGCGGCATGCTGCGCGGATTGCAAGACACCACGATGCCCATGCTCTACGCCGCACTGGGCTATTGGGGCGTGGGCTTGCCTGTCGGGGCAATCCTGGCCTTCTGGTTCGAAATGGGCGGCTTGGGAATCTGGATCGGCCTGTTTCTCGGCCTGGCTGTGGTGGCGGTCCTTCTGGTGCATCGCTGGACGCGCCGCGATCACTTCAAGCCCGCCCCCTTGCCGGAAGACATCGAAACGAAATCTCTACCCATCAAGTCCTGAGTGATGGGTAGAGCGAACGGGTCGCAAGGCCTCACCCTTCGACCCGCTTGCCGTTTGCGTCGAAGAAATGCAGCTTTTCGCGCGGCGCGAAAATGCCCAGCGTCGATCCCGGCTCAGCCATCGAGCGACCGGCTACGCGCACAACGATGCGACGCCCGCCGGCGATCCCGTGCAGAAAGCTTTCGGCGCCAACCGGCTCCACCGCCTCGACTGTCATTTGTGCTTTCAAGCCATCGCCAGCCGCTTCGCCAACCTGAACATCTTCCGGACGCACGCCCACGGTGGTCGTTCCTGATGGAACGCTGACGCCCAGAGCCGACAGATCGGCAACGGTCAGCGGTTCATTTTTCTTTGTTGTCGATCCGCCAAGCAGGTTCATGGGCGGCGCGCCGATGAACGAGGCCACGAATGTGGAAGCCGGCTTTTCATAAATATCGAGCGGCTTGCCGATCTGCTCCACCAGGCCGCCATTCATGACGACAAGCTGATCGGCAAGCGTCATCGCTTCGAGCTGGTCATGCGTCACGTAAACGCTGGTCACTTCCAGCGCGCGCTGCAGGTTCTTGATTTCCACGCGCATCTGGCCGCGCAGCTTGGCATCGAGATTGGAAAGCGGCTCATCAAACAGAAACACTTTCGGATTGCGCACGATCGCACGGCCCATCGCCACGCGCTGGCGTTGACCGCCGGACAGTTCACGCGGCCGCCGCTCAAGAAGCGCGGAAAGCTCCAGCGTTTCGGCGGCGCGCTTCACCCGCGTATCGATCTCGTCCTTCTTCATGCCCCGGTTGCGCAAACCATAGGCCATGTTGTCGTAAACCTTCATATGCGGGTAAAGCGCATAATTCTGGAACACCATGGCGATATCGCGCTCAGCCGGGCCGACCTCGTTGACGACGTTTCCATCAATGGAAATCGTGCCATGCGTGATCGTTTCCAGCCCCGCAATCATGCGCAAAAGTGTGGACTTGCCGCAACCCGACGGGCCGACCAGAACGCAGAGCGACTTGTCGGCGATCGAGATATCGACGCCTTTCACGGCTTCCACGCCCCCGGAATAGACCTTGCGGACGCCTTTCAGTTCAACGGTTGCCATTCCGGTCTCATTTCTCCGTTTCGACGAGGCCGCGCACGAACCAGCGCTGCATGAAAACAACAACGAGGATCGGTGGGATGATCGCCAGCATGCAGGTCACCATCACCAGATGCCATTGGGTGTCGGCATCCGCGAAGGAAATCATTTTTCTCAATGCAATGACGATCGTGTTCATGTCATTGCGGTTCGTTACGAGCAGCGGCCACAGATATTGCGTCCAGCCATAGATAAAAAGGATCACGAACAAAGCCGCGATATTGGTGCGCGACAGCGGCAACAGGATATCCTTGAAGAAGCGCCAGGGCCCTGCCCCATCCACACGCGCGGCCTCGACCAGTTCGCCGGGGATTGTCATGAAGAATTGACGGAACAAGAGCGTGGCCGTCGCCGAAGCGATCAAAGGCAGGATCAACCCGGTATAGGTGTCGATCAGGTTGAGATCGACCATCACCTTGTAGGTCGGCAGAATGCGAACCTCGACCGGCAGCATCAGCGTGATGAAGATCAGCCAGAAAAAGACCATGCGGCCGGGAAACCGGAAGAACACGATGGCATAGGCCGAAAGGATCGAGATGAAGATCTTGCCCACCGCAATGCCCAGCGCAACGATGGTGGAATTCAAAAGCAGGGTCCAGACATCGACACCGCCGATGCGACCGATCCCGCCGAACAGTGCCTCGTAGTAATTGCTGAAGAACTCCTTGCCCGGCAGCAAGGGCAATGGCGGGCGCAGGATCGTTTGCAGCGAATGGGTCGATGCCACGAAGGTGTAATAGATCGGAAAAGCCACGATCAGGATGCCGAGGATCAGCGCAACATGGGCGATGATCCTCGAAACGGGCGACTGGCCGATCATGTGTTTGCCTCAGCCATAATGCACCTTCTTTTCCACATAGCGGAACTGGATCGCGGTGAGCGCAATGACGATCACCATCAAGATCACCGATTGCGCAGCGCTTTCACCCAGGATGAGGTTTACGAACCCGTCATTGTAGACTTTGTAAACCAAGGTTTCCGTCGCCTTGCCCGGACCACCGCCCGTCACGGCATGAATGATGCCGAACGTGTCGAAAAAGGCGTAAGTCGTGTTGATGACGAGCAGAAAAAATGTCGTAGGCGCAAGCAGCGGGAAAATGATCGTCCAGAACCGCTTGGTTTCGCCTGCGCCGTCAATCGCGGCAGCTTCCACCAAAGTCTTGGGGATCGCCTGCAGGCCTGCAACGAAAAACAGGAAATTATAGCTGATCTGCTTCCAGGCGGCGGCAACCACAACCAGAAGCATCGCCTGATTGCCGTTCAAAAGCGGATCCCAATAAATGCCTGCCGAACGCAGCATATAAGCGAAGGTGCCCATGGAAGGGTTGAACATGAACAGCCAAAGCATGCCGGCGATCGCCGGTGCCACTGCATAGGGCCAGATCATCAACGTGCGGTAAAAACCCTTTCCGCGAACGACTTTGTCAGCCATCACAGCCAGGAACAGGGCCGTCGCCATTGCCAGAACAGCGGTGGCGACCGAAAAGATGACCGTGACCTGAATGGAATTGATGTAATTGGGATTTTCCAGAACGCGTCGGAAATTCGCGATGCCGACAAAGGCGCTGTTCAGGCCAAACGGATCTTCCTTCAGCGTCGACTGATAGATCGCCTGACTTGCCGGCCAATAGAAAAACACCAGCGTGATCGCGAGCTGCGGTGCGACCAGAAGATAAGGCAGCAGCTTGTTCGGGAATGTTACGCGCGGAGATGCCAAGCGGCGAACCTCTCAAATGAAATCGCATTCTTGGGAAAAACGGCGGAGACGACCTTCCCGCTTGCAAGAAGCGGAAAGGTCTCTTTCGTGTTTGGCTTACGCCAGGCCTGTTTAGTTGCCGAGCGCCTGCTTGATCGCGGCATTGCCACGCTCAACCGCATTGTCGAGCGTCTGCTTGGCAGTTTGTCCGCCCGACAGCATCTTCTCATATTCTTCGTTCAGAATATCGCGCACCTGCGGAAGATTGGCCAGGCGCACGCCCTTCGAGTTTTCGGTCGGCTCCTTGCCCATCATCTGCTGGATCGGAATTTCCCGGCCCGGGTTCTTTTCATAGAAGCCGGACTTCTTGGTGTCCTCATAGGCCTCCATCGTCACCGGCAGATAGCCCGAAACCTGATGCAGGCGTGCCTGGATCTTGGTTTGCGACAGGAACTCGAAGAAGGCGGCGACGCCCTTGTATTTTTCCTCGTCCTTGCCGCCGAACACCCAAAGGCTGGCGCCGCCAGGGATCGTGTTTTGCGGTGCACCTTCGACTTCAGAATCATAAGGCAGCTTGCCAGTGCCAAAATTCATCCCCGACTTGACCATATCGCCAAGACCACCCGAGGATTCGGTCAACATCGCGCATTCGCCCGAAAGAAACAGGTTCTTGGCTTCGGACGTCCGGCCGCCATATTTGAACACGCCATTCTTGGCGAGTTCGGCGATGCCCTCAAAGTGTTTCACGAAGACCGGCGAATTGATCTTCAGTTCCACATCGAGCGCGGCAATGCCGTTTTCATTCGTGCCCCATTGCTGATTGTTCCAGGCAGCGAAGTTTTCCGTCTGGATCCAGGTCAGCCATGTCGAGGTGAATCCGCAGGAAGACGCGCCGCTTTCCTTGATTTTCTTGGCGGCATCCCAGACTTCCGGCCAGGTTGCAGGCGGGTTGTCGACATCAAGGCCGGCTTTCTCGAACGCATCCTTGTTGTAATAAAGGATCGGCGAAGAGGAGTTATACGGGAAGGACAGCATGGTGCCGTCCGGCTTCGAATAATAAGAAACGATGCCGCCCAGATATTTGCTCTTGTCGAAGGTCTCGCCGCCCATCGAAAGGATTTCGGCAACCGGCTTGATCGCCTGTTCTGCGGCCATCATCACGCCCGTGCCGGCGTCGAAGATCTGAATGATGTCTGGGGCCTGACGCGCACGGAAGGCTGCGATCCCGGCGTTCAGCGTTTCAGGATATGTCCCCTTGAAAACCGGCGTGACCTTGTAGTCGGACTGGCTTTCATTGAATTCCTTGGCAAGCGTTTCCACGACTTCATTGTTGGCGCCGGTCATGGCGTGCCACCAACTGATCTCGGTGAGCGCGAAGGATGCGGAGGTGGATACGAGAATGGACGATGCGGCGAGAATTGCCGCGAGGCCGGTAGTCTTCATTGTTTCGCTCCCTATTGGCGAAAGGTTGCACTTCCGCAGCGGGGAGTATTCACGCTCAATGACCGCGCGACAACCGTTTTATGACAGATTCATGACAAGAGGTGTGAAAATTAAACAGCCGGCTTACTTTTTGTGAGCCGGCTATTCGATCTGCGCAACAATGTTTCCCGGCGAGCCTAGGCCGTGCGGATGTAGTCTGCGACTTCGATATCGCCTGCGATGTCGGGACGCATCATCGCCATGTGCAAATTCGCATTCACGAAGCCAGCAGGCGAGCCGCAGTCGAAGGTGCGACCGGAAAACTCGTATGGCCGAATCTCCTGATCGCCCATCAAGGTGATGAGCGCATCGGTGAGCTGGATTTCGCCACCGGCACCGGGTGTCTGATTCTCTAGAAGATCGAAGATTTCAGGCTGCAGGATATAGCGTCCCGATATGAACAGATTGGACGGCGCCGTTCCCTGGGGCGGCTTTTCAATCATGCCCGTGATGCGGCGGTCTTCACCTTCGGACAACGAAACGATGCCGAACTTGTGGGCTTCCTCGGGCTTGCACTGTTCCACCGCGATGACGTTGCCGCCCGACTTTTCGTACATCGCAACCATGGACGACAGGCACGGCTTTTCATCAACCATCAGCATATCGGGCAGCAAAACAGCGAACGGCTCGTCGCCGACAACGTGGCGCGCAGCCCAAACCGCATGCCCAAGGCCGCGTGCCTCCTGTTGGCGCACAAAAGACAAAGCGCCGGCTTTCGGGGTTTTGCTGGTCAGCGTATCGGCAAGCGTCTGCTTGTTCTTGGAGCGAAGCGAAGTATCGAGCTCGAATGCAAGGTCGAAATGATCCTCGATCACGCCTTTGCCACGGCCGATCACAACCGTCACATGTTCAATTCCGGACGCGAAGGCCTCTTCCACGATATAATCGATGATCGGACGATCAACGACGGTCAGCATTTCCTTGGCGACGCTCTTGGTGGCTGGCAGCATTCTCGTGCCAAAACCAGCAGCGGGGA
This sequence comes from Pseudomonadota bacterium, assembly GCA_023422735.1. GTDB lineage: Bacteria > Pseudomonadota > Alphaproteobacteria > Rhizobiales > Rhizobiaceae > Tianweitania. The sequence continues at coordinate 506 of JAFAGL010000082.1, read as the reverse complement.
TCACAGCCTTGCGAATTTTTTTGGTCATGTAATGTTCAGCTTCGATCTGACAGGGACGTGGGGGATATGGTGCAGCAAAGAAGTTTCACAATGGTTCGCTTGATGAATGACGCGGTTCAGAAGCACGAAACGCGCCGATTTCCGATTGTCCGTTTTCTCACGCAACCTTTTAGCTCTTAATCGGTTTAGCCTTGTCGTTACATTAGCGACTTATGCGACGTTTTCACATACACGGGTAGACATATGAATTTTCAGACGGATCCATCGCGCCTGATTTTTTCAGACGTGGCGCTTCCAGCGGCAGCGGATCGACCTATCCGTTCCAACTATGTGAGAGAAGAAAATCTCGGCGGGCTGGGGACACAGTTCGCACAAAACAGCGACGCGTTCCTGACGGACCTCAAGCCGTTCGATTTTCACGCCCGCCTTGAAGACAACGCCGAAAAGATCCTGGCAGTTTATCGCTCGACCAATGAGGCGGTCGCGCGCGGAGAAACCATCACCCC
>JAFAGL010000276.1 GCA_023422735.1 Pseudomonadota bacterium | reverse complement strand
CTTGTTGCCGGTCAGCTCCGCATAGGCCTTCAGGCCGCGTGTCAGCGCCGTGCGCAGGCCCGATTCATGCGTGCCGCCTTCGGGTGTCGGGATCGTGTTGCAATAGGAATTGATATAGCCGTCGCCGCCAAACCATGTGACGGCCCATTCGAGCGCGCCGTGGCCGCCCTGCTTGTCGGTCTTGCCCGCGAAGATCTCGCGCGTGACCTGCATCTCGCCGCCAAGCTGGCTGCTGAGATAATCCTTCAGCCCACCGGGGAAATGGAATGTCGCGCGCTGTGGCGTGTCGTCCTTTTCCTTGAGCAAGGCGGGATCGCAGGACCAGCGGATCTCCACGCCGGCAAACAGGAACGCCTTGGAGCGCGCCATCTTGTAGATGCGCGCCGGCTGGAAGGCCGCACCCTTGCCGAAGATCTGCTCGTCGGGATGGAAGCGCACGCGGGTCCCACGACGGTTGTGAACCTCGCCGAGGCTTTCCAGTCCGCCCTGGGCGATGCCGCGCGAAAAACGCTGGCGCCAAAGCTGGCGACTGCGCGCGACCTCGACTTCCAGAACATCCGACAGGGCATTGACCACCGACACGCCAACGCCGTGGAGGCCGCCGGATGTCTCGTAGACCTTGGAATCGAATTTGCCGCCGGCATGCAGCGTGGTCATGATGACCTCAAGCGCCGACTTGTCCTTGAATTTCGGATGCGGGTCGACCGGGATGCCGCGACCATTATCCGTGACGGTCAGGAAGCCGTCGGCCGACAGCTCGACTTCGATGAATGTCGCGTGACCGGCAACGGCCTCGTCCATCGAGTTGTCGATGACTTCGGCAAAAAGATGATGCAGCGCCTTTTCGTCGGTGCCGCCGATATACATGCCCGGACGGCGGCGAACCGGTTCGAGACCTTCCAGAACCTCGATGTCGGCAGCGCTATAGCCTTCGGACGGGGCAGGGGCGGGGGCAGAGGCAGGCGCCGGACGCGAACTTGCGCGCGGCGCAGCTGAGGGAGCGGCAGGCCGTGGCGCAGCCGGTGCTGCGGGGCGCGTTGAAGGCGATGACTGAGCGGATAATGGCTGCGCAGGTGCTTGATTCTGCTTGCCTTGAGCGGCGCGTTCGCGCGCAGCTTGCAGAAGTGGATCGACCGGCTTGGCCTTGCCGCGCGGTTGCGGCGCGTCGACGAATCCAAAAAGGTCGTTGTTATCGGCCATTCAGAACTTGGGTCCCGTTAATGCGAATCACACGGCAATATTGCACGGGATTTCGTGTGATGCGACCGACGTTCCGTGTTCGTTCACAGCTTCGAGCAGCTCTTGCCCGTTATTCGTCGCGTCCGCCATCATATACAACAAGATGTCCGCGTCGCCGCCCCCTTGAAAGGCGAGGCTTTATCGGAGCGAATTCCCCGTCGCGGGGCTGCAATGGCGGTGCCTGGACTGGAGATCGCTGACCGATCGGCGACGGTAGATCGGTTGCATCCAGCGTCCGGATTGCCTCGATCCGGAATTTGCGCACGGGATCGAGGCCGAGCCAATAAGGGCGCAATTCGGCGCACATCATGCCCAACAAGCGAGGCATCTCGCTTTGCAGTGGCAGCATCAGCATCTCGAACGCCTGTTCGCGTTCGCTATCGCTGGTTCCGGTAATACGCGCGCCAATCGGATCGAAATCTTCGAAGCTCCGGTCGGCAAAACGAACTGCCTGAACGGCGTTTCTGTCCGTCCAAAGATTCTCGAAAGCCATGCCTCTCAACTCATCGCCGAACGCCGTGCAAAGTCGGGTACCGGCGAGCCGGAAGCGCGGTACGAAATCTTGATCGCGTTCCAGAATGAAAAGGTCCGGCAGGATATGCTTGATCGAAGCGAGATTGATTTCGCGCCGATCCGGTGCCCGGCGCGAACCGCGCAGCGCATTCCAGTAATGGAAGAGATCAAACGATGCGCGAAGTTTCATTCGTCCCCGTTTCGCCTTGGCGTAAGCATCCCCGACGCTCACCATGGCAGTTGCCTGCTTCAACGCGCCAATCAAGCAAATGAACGGGGGTGGGGGCCAGACCGCGATGTCCGTTATTAACGAAGCTTTGCAAAGCTGGTTAACAGATTGCAAATGCGCGCGAGCCTGTAATGAAGGGGCGCTTGCGGCCTTTCCACTTGAACCTTGCCCGGTTTCAGTCGATGGAAAGCGTATGAGCGTTCCACAACATCAAAACGACGGCCCGTCCTCCTCGCCACGGTTCACGCCTGCGCCTCGTACGCGCGAACCGCTGTTCAATATTCCGACCGCCGTGCTTTTGATGATGGCGATCTGTATCGGCCTGCATCTAATTCGAGTTTATCTGCTGACCAACGAGCAGGATATTCATCTGCTGGTGCGAGGCGCTTTCATTCCGGTCCGGTATTCCGGGCAATACGAGTTCGACATCTACGCGCTGACGAGCACTTTTACATATTCCTTTCTGCATGGGGGATGGACGCATCTCCTGATCAACATGGTTTGGCTGGCCGCGTTTGGCTCGCCCCTGGCCAATCGCCTCGGCATGCCGCGCTTCGCGATGTTCTGGCTGGCGACGGCATGGGGCGCGGTTGCGCTGCATTATGCTCTGCATTTCGATGATCAACTGCCGCTCGTCGGCGCGTCGGGTGCGATTTCGGGCATGATGGGGGCTGCCGCGCGTTTCGGCTTTCGAATCGATCGGTCCGGTGGGACGGGGCGCTTTTCAGGTCCGCCGCTGACTGTGATGGAGAGCCTGTCATCGCGCAATGTTGTGGTATTTCTGGCGGTCTGGATGGTCGTGAATTTCATCAGCGGCATGGGTTATCTGACCCCCGACGGCATGGGCCAGATCGCGTGGGAAGCGCATGTCGGCGGCTTCATCGTGGGCTTTTTCGGCATAGGCTTTTTCGGTTCGGATCCGGCCCAGGCAGTGCCGCGTCACTGAATTTTCTTGTCAGATTCCTTGCGCATTGGCACTCTCGGGCCTCGACCGCGTTATCGTCGGAGCAGGCCAACAGGAGGATAAGCCAATGATCGTCAGCGAGATTCTGGATAGCAAGGGCCGCGCTGTCGCAACGATCGGACCGGATGACACCATCGCAGACGCCGCACGCAGCCTTGGCGAAAAGCGCATCGGCGCGCTGGTCGTCACCAATGGCGAGGGCGTGATTACCGGGATCCTGTCCGAACGCGATGTGGTGCGTGCGGTCGGGCTCGATGGCGCCGCCGCGCTCGACAAGCGCGTTTCGGACGTGATGACCGCACGGGTGACCACCTGCACCAATGAGCAAAGCATCATCGACCTGATGTCGATCATGACCAATGGCCGTTTCCGCCATTTGCCGGTGGAACGCGATGGAAAGCTCGACGGGATCGTGTCGATCGGCGACGTTGTGAAGCGGCGCATCGAGATCATCCAGCGCGAAGCCGAGGAAATGAAGACCTATATCGCGACCGCATGAAGGCGAGAGAGGCGATATGAATGATGTCATGTTGCAGGCGAGCGTGCCGGCTTGCCTTGCGCAGCGCGGTCGATTGCGTTAGCCGAAACGGCTATGCAATTCGCGGCTTCTCCCTTGAAGTCGCCCGACCCTCGACCGGACCTTCATCATGACGATTGTTGATACGCGCACGCCTGATCCCAAACGCCTGATCCCCGGCGCCACCGGCGACTGGGAAATCATTATCGGCCTTGAGGTTCACGCGCAGGTCACCTCCGAAGCGAAACTGTTTTCCGGCGCTTCGACCACTTTCGGCGCGGCCCCCAATGAAAATGTCAGCCTCGTTGACGCAGCCATGCCCGGCATGCTGCCGGTTATCAATGAAGAATGCGTACGTCAGGCCATTCGCACCGGGCTTGGCCTGAAGGCGCAGATCAACAACAAGTCGGTTTTCGACCGGAAGAACTATTTCTATCCCGATCTGCCGCAGGGCTACCAGATTTCGCAGTTCAAGCAGCCGATCGTGGGCGAAGGCAAGATCATCATCTCGGTCGGGCCAGACCGTCAGGGTAATTTCGAGGATATCGAAGTCGGTATCGAACGGCTGCATCTTGAACAGGATGCGGGCAAGTCAATGCATGACCAGCATCCGACCATGTCCTTCGTGGACCTTAACCGCTCCGGCGTGGCCTTGATGGAAATCGTGTCGAAGCCCGATATGCGCTCGGCCGACGAGGCGAAAGCCTATGTCACCAAGCTGCGCACCATCCTGCGCTATCTCGGCACCTGCGACGGCAACATGGACGAAGGCTCGATGCGCGCCGACGTCAACGTGTCCGTGCGCAAGCCGGGCGGCGAATTCGGCACGCGCTGCGAGATCAAGAACGTCAACTCGATCCGCTTTGTTGGTCAGGCGATCGATTATGAAGCGCGCCGCCAGATCGCTATTCTGGAAGATGGCGGCAAGATCGATCAGGAAACGCGCTTGTTCGATCCGGCCAAGGGCGAAACGCGGTCGATGCGCTCCAAGGAAGAAGCGCATGATTACCGCTATTTCCCCGATCCGGACCTGTTGCCGCTGGAATTCGACCAGGCCTATGTCGATGCGCTCGCTGCCGACCTGCCGGAATTGCCGGACGACAAGCGCAACCGCCTCGTCAACGATCTCGGCCTGTCGGTTTACGACGCCTCGATCCTCGTTTCGGAAAAGGCGATTGCGAATTATTTCGAGCAGGTCGCGAAGGGCCGGGACGGCAAGCTTGCTGCCAACTGGGTGATCAATGACCTTCTTGG
>JAFAGL010000257.1 GCA_023422735.1 Pseudomonadota bacterium | reverse complement strand
GAGCGCGGGATTGATCTGCCTGCCGGGCCTTTACGTGCAGCGCGCGCATGTGCCCAATAAGCCATCGCTGCACCGCTTGCAGGGATTGGTGCGGCATCTTTACGTGACGATCGTGTCGCCCGCCGCTTTTATCGCGATCGGCACCGGCACCGCGCTGATTTTCGTGCGCGAGACTTTCGATTCCTGGTTTTCGTTGAAGCTCGCGCTGGTGGGCGTCATGGTCGTCATCCACGCGCTGACGGGACTGGTCATTATCGGCCTTTTCGAAGAAGGGCGCATTTACCCGGTTTGGCGCTTCGTTGCGACGACGATCGTCACGCTCACCGTGGTTCTTCTCGTCTTGTTCGTCGTTTTGGCCAAGCCGGTGCTGCCGAGCCTGTTACCCTCGGTCTTGAGCGAGCCGGGCGGGCTTGGCCGATTGTTTCAAGATTTCAGCCTTTATCCGAAATGATGAGGCCGATGCCGTGATCAAACACCAGCTTGCCGCCATGCCAGCCCGCCAGACCGGTGAACAGGCTACCCAGAACGGACAGGAACAGCCCGTGCGGGAGAACCGGGTTTGGCAGGGTCATGCGCAAACCCCAATTCAGTCCCAGAATGGCGATCAGCATCATCGCGGCGATCGCATGCGTCCAACTGGCGACGCGGATGCGGATACCTTTCACCAGAAGAAGCTCAGCCGTGCCGACCACACCTGCCGCAAGGGCGGTAGCGAAGGCAAAGCCTGTCGACCACAGACTGACGCGAACCCAGAACGGATCGCCGGTAAACCAGTAAAAGACGTCGACGCCGAGCGTCGCGATGGAAAGCGCGATGGGAAAATGCACACCCATGGCGTGAAGGGGATGACCCGCAACCGCGACCGTCGATTGCACATCCTCGTCGAGAACTTCCTCGATAACAGGACCGCCGCCACTGGTTTCGGACATGCTGCCTTTCCTCGCCTTTCTTTTGCCAGCAGATATGCGCGCAGGCAGTTTCGTCCAGTGCTGGCAGTCGCTGGGCTGATCACGCTTTGCGGATGTTCAGGTGACCTTTCTGCCCTCGATCCAGCCGGTCCAAATGCGCGCAATGTCGCCTTGTTGTGGTGGATTATGCTGGCGGGATCGGCTGCGATCTTCCTCGGTGTCGGCCTGATCCTCGCGCTGGCTCATGGACGCAAAACCAAACGCGTCCTGTCGACGCGCTGGTTGTTGCTGGGCGGCGGGCTAGTGATGCCAAGCCTCGTTTTGATCGCGCTTGTGTTCGCAGCTCTTTTGCTGGGCGAAAGACTGCTGGCAGCACCTGCCCAGCAGTCGATCCGCATTCAAGCGGTTGCACGGCAATGGCAATGGGAATTCCGATATCCTGACAATGGAGGGACAGGCCGGACGCTTGCGGCATCCCCCACGCTTTTCATTCCAGCCGGGCAGGTGGTGGAATTCGAAGTGACCAGTGAGGACGTGATTCATTCGTTCTGGATTCCCCGTTTGGGCGGCAAGATCGACGCCATTCCCGGACACACGAACATCGTCCGGCTGCGCGCCGATCAGCCGGGTTATTACGGTGGGGTCTGCGCCGAATTTTGCGGCAATGGCCATGCGGTGATGCGTTTTGCGGTGCAAGCCTATGAGCCCGAGCGCTTCGAGGCGGTCATGCGCGATCTCTCCGCGCGCCAAACGGAGCAGCCATGAGCGACCCGGTCAAGCCCGCATCGGCAATCGCACTGCACCGCCAGCTGAAGGCAATCTGGGGCGTGCCGCCCGGATGGGGCCGCTTGTCCGCGGTCAACCATACGGTGCTGGGCAAACGCTTCATCATTGCCGCCTTTGTTTTCTTTTCGATCGGCGGCGTGCTCGCCATGCTGATCCGTGCGCAGCTTGCGAGCCCGCGCAGCCCCTTTGTCGGTCCCGACATCTACAACCAGCTTTTCACCATGCATGGCACGGTGATGATGTTTTTGTTCGCAATCCCGATGTTCGAGGGGTTCGCGATCTATCTGCTGCCCAAGATGCTGGGCGCGCGCGACATGGCGTTTCCACGTCTCACGGCTTACGGGTTCTGGTGCTACGTGTTCGGTGGCTCAATCCTGATCGCCGCGCTCATCCTTGGCGTGGCGCCTGACAGCGGATGGTTTCTTTATACGCCACTGTCTTCGTCCACCTATACGCCCGGCATCAACGCCGATGTCTGGCTGCTGGGCATTACTTTCGTGGAGATTTCGGCGCTCTCTGCTGCCATCGAGATCATCGTTTCGATCCTGAAGATGCGCGCGCCCGGGATGTCGCTGGATCGCATGCCAATCATGGCTTGGTATCTCCTGATTACAGCGTTCATGATGCTGTTCGGTTTTCCGCCGCTGATCCTGGGTTCGATCCTGCTCGAACTCGAACGCGCCTTCGACCTGCCCTTTTTCGACCCGACGCGGGGCGGGGACTCACTTTTATGGCAGCATCTCTTCTGGCTGTTCGGGCATCCGGAAGTCTACATCATCTTCCTGCCGGCCGCGGGCGCGATTTCCATGATGATCCCGGTCTTCGCGCGCCATCCGCTTGTTGGCTATCGCGCGGTGATCGCGGCGATCATCGCCGTCGGCTTTCTGTCTTTCGGATTGTGGGTGCACCACATGTTTGCGGTCGGCATCCCGCATCTGGCGCTCGCTTTCTTTTCCGCAGCAAGCGGGCTGGTCGCGATTCCGACGGGCCTGCAGATCTTCGCCTGGATTGCCACCATCGCGCGGGGCAAGGTGCGGTTCGACGTTCCAATGCTTTATCTCGGCGGCTTCTTCGTGATCTTCGTGATTGGCGGGCTGACCGGTGTGATGCTGGCCATGGTGCCATTCAACCTGCAGGCGCATGATACGCATTTCGTGGTTGCGCATCTGCATTACGTGCTGGTTGGCGGTTTCGTATTTCCCATGATGGCCGCCGCCTATTACTGGCTGCCGCATATGACGGGGCGGATATCGGACCACAGATTGTCGGTGCCGGCGTTCTGGCTGATCTTCGGCGGCTTCAACGCTACCTTCTTCATCATGCATCTGACCGGCCTGCTCGGCATGCCGCGCCGCATCGATTCCTATCCGCCGGAAGCCAAATGGGAATGGCTCAATCTCGTGTCGTCGATCGGAAGTTTCGTGATGACGATCGGCTTTGCCTTGTTTGTGATCGACATCATTCTGCAGGTTCGCTTCGGCAAGGCCTTCCGGCGCAATCCGTGGAAAGCCAACAGTCTGGAATGGGCGACGCCGACACCGCCGCCGTCTTACGGCTTCGCTTCCTTGCCGCAGATCCGCTCGCGTGCCGATTGGATCGAGCCTGAAGCCTATGCTAACGAACTCGCGGCCGGGCGCGGTTACCTGGGGTTCACGCGTCATAACTGGATGGAAACGCTGGGTGTCGACATGGGCACGGGCGAGGTTGACCAGATCGTGGTCCTGCCGCGCAACAGCTTCCTGCCCTTGTGGTCGGGCCTCAGTACGGGTGCCCTGGTGCTGTGCCTGTTGTTCAAGCTTTATTGGCTGGCCTTGCTGCCGTTTTCTCTGACGATTGCGCTGCTCTTGTGCTGGACCCGCGTGACAGGCCTGAAATCCGATTTGGGCCCGTTGCCGATCGGCCATGGCCTCACCGCGCCTGTGCATTGGGAAGCGCAGCATCCGCCATCCTGGTGGGCGATGGTGTTTCTTCTGGCCGCCAATGGCACGTTCTTCGCGTCGCTTCTGTTCGGCAGCGCCTTTCTTTCAATGATCGCGCCCAACTGGCCGCCACAAATCGTTTTTGAGCCACCGCTCCCGCTGTTCGGGGCGATCGGTTTGTTGATGGCTGCGGGAGCCGGAGCCAACCGCTGCGCGCTGCGGCAACTCGGCCGGGACCGCAGCCCGGTCCGGCCCCTGCTTGTTTGCGCTTTCACACAAGCGCTGGCGGGCGGTCTTTCATGGACGGCTATGGCATTTTTCATTCCCGATCCAACACAGCATGCCCAGCAAGCGACAGTGTTCGCGCTGATGGGTTACGCGTTGCTTCATGTCGGGCTGGGGCTTTGCTTTGCGTGTTACGGTTTGCAACGCTGGTTTGACGGCAAGATTTCACCGCGTCGCAGCCTCGATCTGCGGATCGGCGGTTTGTGGCACGATTATACAGCGGTGGCCGGTATCATCGCGCTGCTCGCCATTTGCGCCATGAGTTTCGCCGTTGGCAACAGGACGCTGCCATGACTGCACTCAGGCCCGGCGCGCGCCTCTGGTTTCTGGCAGCGGGATTTGTCGTTTGGTCGGCGGCTTTCGTGATCCTGTATAGCGCTTTATCGATCGGTTGCCGGCAAGGCTGGGACATGGCGCAGGTGTTTGGCGGTTTGTCTTTGCAACGTTTGCAACTGGTTGGCTTGTATCTTGTGCATCTGGCAATCGGCGCGCTGTTGATTGTGTGGCTGTATCGCCTGCCGGCGGTTTCCCAACTCGCGCGCTTCCTGCATCGGATTGCAATCTATACCGCCTTTGCGGCGCTGGCCTCCACCATGTTCACCTTTGCGGGCGCGATCTTCCTGGCCCCGTGCTGAAGCCGGCCCTAAGTTTGAGCGCCGACCTTGCCAAACCGCTTTGCCGACGTAATTGCTCAAGCAGTGGGAGGGTGCATGGCTGGGGAAGACAAGGTTCCGACTGTTCGCGCGGACGGCCTTCAACTGGAGGAGCATCGCCGCTTCCAGGAACGCTATTGGAAAGCGGAAAGAGCCGCCTGGCTGGTGTTCGGGCTGATCGTCGTCGCCGCATTGGTGGGACTGACCGGCAGCGGTGGATTTTTTGCGTCTTCCACGCTGCGACAGGGGGAGATTCAGGTCGAGTATCCGCAAATCGGCCGCTGGCAAACATCCGACGAATTGACGATCCGGTTGGGTGAAGGAGCGCGAGAGCGCCGCATCGGCTTTTCGCAGAGCTTTTTTGAGCGTTTCCAGATCGAGGATGTTCGCCCCGAGCCGCTCGAAATGATCGCTGGCCAGGATCATCAAACGCTGATCGTGAAAACCGAAACGGGCGCAGGAGCAACCGTGCATTTTCAGTTGCGCCCCTCGCATCCGGGTTTTGCGCGCTATACGCTCACGATCGATGATGCTCCGCCGATCGCGGTTACCAGCATCGTTTTGCCTTAGGAGAAGTTCGTGGAAAGCGTTCTGCGCGGCGTCGGGATCTATCTCGTTCTTCTAGTGGTCATGCGTTTGAGCGGGCGTCGATCGCTGGCTCAGATGACGCCGTTCGATCTTGTTCTGCTTCTGATCATCGCCGAAACCACGCAACAGGCGCTGCTTGGCGACGATTTTTCGCTGATCAACTCCTTTGTGCTGATCGTCACGCTGTTCATCACGGATATCGCGCTCAACGCGGTCAAGCAGCGGGCTCCACGTCTGGCACGCTGGATGGATGGCGCGCCGACCGTGCTGATCTCGTCGACCGGACCCGATTGGCACGCGCTGCGCAAATCGCGGGTTTCGGTCGAGGAAATTCTGGAAGTCGCCCGCGAACAACAAGGACTCGAACGGCTCGATCAGATCAAATTCGCAATCCTGGAATCAGGCGGGAAGATCTCGATCATCCCCAACGAGAAGAAAGGCTGAGCACAAAGCAGCAGACAGCAGCATGGCAGAGATGGAAATGGTGGGCCCGGAGGCAATGGGAGACCGTTGTAATCATTGGTCTTTTCGCTGCGAACGCCGATTTGGGCCCTTTAGATACCCCACATTCCATGAACTGGATATGAGTTAATTTACGCGCCCTCCTTCGGCGCGGGATCGATTCCGCGGGAGATCATTGTTTCCATCTTTTTGGCGATGTGAACAGGCCCGCCAGGACGAATAGAACGTGTCGAGCATCTCCTCGTTATCTTAGGAGGGATGGCCTATTTCTTAATTTCGGCCTCTTCCAGCGATTCTATGAGTTCGAGCTGTGCCTTCTTCTTGGCCGCGCGTCGATTAGCAGATTCCTTCGTCCTAGCTGCGCGAATTTTCGCTGCTTCCTGAAGGTCAAGGTGATGCTGGTCGGTGTAAACGAGATCGCCGTGCTCCATAACGAACCCCAGCGGAATCTTTGGGTTATTGATGTCTTTTTTACTCTCAAGCCACTTTGCCTCCCACCCAGCAAAGTACGGCTCTAGCTGCGATGCTTCCATTTGATAAGCCCGCCGCATTTCGATGCCCTCGTAGATGGCGAAGACCCATTCGACCTGCCGATACTTCTGAATAATCGGTACATTTATGTGATGGTTTGTCGAAAAGCTTGCGGTTAGCCAAACGTTGACGCTCTTAAGCTCATATTCTTTGCCATTTGCGTCAACCGCATCGTTGCCCTCACGTCCTGGGATACCCTGAAGACCTAAAGCCAAAAGCATCTGCAGAATTTTGCCGCCGTTGTCTTGGAACACATCGTCAATGCCATGTTCCTTGGCCAAATTTTGAAACTCACGGACAGATGGCATAAGCGCCTCTAGGCGCTCCCAATCGGGGTGCGCTGGCATTATTCTTCCAGTAGCTGCGAGACGGAAATGCCAAGAGCCTTGGCAATCTTTTCCAAATTATCGAGACCTACGTTGCGCTCTCTGCGCTCGATCCCGCCCAGGTAGTTTCTGTGAATTCCAGCCTTATCAGCCAACGCCTCTTGGCTTAGCTGGCGCTCTTGGCGCATTCGCCGCATATTGTCGGCCAACGTGGTCCGAATCGGTTTTTTTGCTGTGGTGTTCACCCGAGCGAGGTTGTGGAAGGACCATTATGAGTCTACACACGATGAGTGTGATCTATTGGAATCAGCATGCAGCTTGACGCAAAACCCGCTTACTTCACGAGCAACGGTGCAGCCTATTGCGGGGACTCGCGAGACCTTCTCAGAAACCTGCCGGACAACAGCCTTGATCTGGTTATGACCTCACCGCCGTTCGCGCTACAGCGGCAGAAGGCATACGGAAACAAAGATCAATCGGAATACCTGGATTGGCTGCTGGAATTTGGACAGCTAGTATTTTCGAAACTGAAGCCGACAGGAAGCCTCGTGTTGGATGTCGGCGGTGCTTACCAGAAGGGAGTTCCGGCCCGCAGCCTTTATCATCTGCGCCTGCCGATCCGATTCTGTGATGAGATTGGTTTCTTTCTTGCGGAAGACTTCTATTGGTATAATCCGGCTAAGCTGCCATCACCCATTGAATGGGTGAACAAGCGAAAAATCCGAGCCAAGGATTCCGTCAACAATGTGTGGTGGTTTTCAAAAACCGAGTGGCCGAAGGCCGACGTTCGAAAGGTGCTCGCACCGTACTCCGATCGAATGAAAAAGCTCATCGAAGATCCGGAGAAGTTTTACAAGCCTGGAACACGCCCGTCTGGACATGAGATCAGCGCAGGCTTTGCAACGGATAATGGCGGAGCGATCCCATCAAATTTGTTGCAAATCCCAAACACAGAATCCAACGGTGCTTACGTTGCCGGATGCAAGCTCGTAGGTTCGGATCGTCACCCAGCCAGATTTCCGGCAAAGCTGCCCGAGTTCTTCATCAGGTTTTTAACGGAGCCAGGGGATGTCGTTCTCGATATCTTCGCAGGATCAAACACTACTGGGCAGGTTGCTGAAACCGAGGGGCGCAAATGGCTCGCCTTCGAAGAGCGTCAAGACTATCTAGCGGCAAGCGTCTTTAGGTTCTTGCCAAGTACCAAAACGCCCCATCAAATTAGAGACGCATTCGATCGCGTGAACGCGGGAGAGAGTGTGGACATCAGTCTATATACGTCCCAGCCGTCGATGTTGCCTTTGATCTAAGGATCAAGAATAGGAAACCGCAAGGCCTCTAGGTTGTCACGGGCATCTCACGTCAGGACTCGAACCTGCAACGCTTGGGACACGAACCCGCAACCGCACGGGACGATACATGCTGCCTTACTAGCTGGATATGGTGGCAATACAGAATCGCCTAAATCAATGATCCGGCAGTAGAATTACGAAGCCCGCAGAGCCAATCTATACTTCGCCTCGAACCCATTAGGGGCAACGCGGGACTCGAACGCAGGGGTATCCGGTAATTTCGTTACCCCAAATCGTCATTTTGGGCACTTTGGTCACACCCTAAGTCGCTGATTTTATTGGGGTATAAAGTGAGTTGGTGGGCCCGGAGGGACTCGAACCCCCAACCAAGCGGTTATGAGCCGCCGGCTCTAACCATTGAGCTACAGGCCCCACACGGCGAGATCACTAGGCAATTTGTGCGCGCAGCACAAGTTCTTGCAAACGCATTCTTCATATGCCGGGGTGTCGTAATCACTCCATATTCACAAGTTACGCGACATAAGGGACGAATTGCTTGTTTGGAGATTGCGTTACGATGCGTGCCACCCTGCCGCTTGCCTTTTTGATGCTTGGATCTGTTTCTGCCATGGCCCAGCCTGCTCCTCCGCCCGCGCCCGAGCCCTTTGCCAAAATTTCCGTCGTTGGCGAAGGGGAAGCGACCATACGTCCCGATATCGCGATGCTGACGCTCGGCGTGATGCGTGAAGCTGAAACGGCCCGTGCAGCCCTTGACCAGAACAATGAGGCGATGGCGGCTGTTATCGAGGCGATGAAGGCTGAAGGGATTGAAAGCAGGGATCTGCAAACCAGCAACCTGTCAATCGAGCCGCGTTACGTTTATCCAAAGAATGATAGCGAAGACCAGCAGCCCAAGCTGATGGGTTATCAGGTGACCAACACGCTGGGCGTACGGGTGCGTGACATGGAAAAGGTCGGCGCGATCCTCGATAAAAGTGTGACGCTGGGTGTCAACCAAGGCGGTCAGATCAATTTCAGTTCGGACAATCCCAAGGATACGCTGAAGGAAGCGCGCAAGCTTGCGGTCAAGGATGCCATGGACCGCGCCAGAACGCTGGCGGAAGCTGCCGGGGTCGAACTCGGTTCGGTGATCGAAATTCGCGAAAGCTCACAGAATCAGCCACCGCGCCCGATGGCGATGAAGGCTTTTGCCGAGCGCGCCGATGCAGCGGCTGTTCCGGTCGAGGCCGGGGAAAACGCCTATCAGGTGCAGGTCAACGTTACTTTCGCGATCAATCAATAATCGCTGAAGCTGCGGTTTTTGGAACAGAAAAAAGGGCCGGCGAACTCGCCGGCCCTTTTTCTGTTTCCGCGATCAGCGCAATACCGGGCAATTCGGCGCACGGGCAAACAGAACACGCACACGTTCGCCACGCTTGAAGCCACGCACGGAAATCGTGTTGCGGCCTACATTGGTGACGCGCGCACGGTTGATACCCAAACGCGAGGCTTTGCGCACGGCGCGCTCGGCCGTGCAGCCATGACGCGGTCCGCGCTGATTGCGATAATGGCGGTCGTGCCGATCGCGGTCATGACGATATTGAACCGTTTGCGGATTGATGGTGATCCGCAAACCTTCTGCCTGAACAGCGGGCACGGCGACGAAGCTTCCCAGCAAGAGGCTGGCGGACAAGATGGCAGTTTGCAGCGGTTTGAACATGGCGATCTCCTTCATGACCAGGATCATGATCTGAAATTGCCAATGGCTGCGTGAACTCCATCAGAACCGGTTATTCACGCGCGGTTCACGCGCAATGGCCCTTCGGCGGTAACCATCTGCGCAATCAGGGCTGATGTTCGAGCACGTGGTCGAAATAGTCTTCGTCGTCCGCCATGTCGCTTTCCAGCGCAGTGACGCGCCCGAGCATCGAAATGCCAGCGCTATGGACGGTTTCGCGACTGCCTGAAATCAAGTGATGCCAATCGAACAGATCTTTGCCGTCGGCCACCAGCCGATAAGCGCAGGTATTTGGCAGCCAGTCGATCTCGCGAACCTTGCGTGGCGTCAGTTGCACGCAATCGGGAACTTTTGCTTTGCGATTGGGATAATCGGCGCATTGACAGGTCCCTGCATCGAACAGGCGGCAAGCCACGCTTGTCCAGTAGATTTCGCCGGAATCCTCGTCTTCCAGCTTGGCGAGGCAGCATTTCCCGCAACCGTCGCAAAGCTGCTCCCATTCGCTGGGCGAAAGGGCTTCGAGGCTTTTTTCTTTCCAAAAGGGCGTTTGCATCAGCGCCATGTGCGCGTTCGATGCGGGGAAATCAAGGCAGCGATCCTGCACCGACCTTCGTTTCAAGACTGTCCCATGCCTACCAATCTCCGTTTCCATTCATCTGAACGACGCGTTCACAGCCGGTTCAGGCGCGTTGCGGTGGAACTTGTAGGCCTGCGCGCCATTTGGCTGGGCAGGTCGGGAAACAGGCCCTGGCCAGGCGCATCAGGAAACAAACAAGGAGAGACCGGCATGAAAAGCCGCAACACAATCCTGGCGAATACCGCCCTTGCGGGCACCGCGCTTGGACTTTTGATGGCGACAATGCCGCTGCATGCGGCGCCTTTGACGCGAGAAATCGCCGAGCCCCGATTTGATTCCCAGCGCCCAGTCATTCTGGCGCAATCCGATAGCCAGCCTGCCGAGGAAGTGATTCCCGAAACGCAGGAAGCGCCGCGCGAGCGTCCAAAGGAGGAAGAAGAGCCGGCGCCAGCTCCGGAAGCCTCTCCTGCTGAAGAACCGGCGCCGGAAGAGCCGCGCCAGGAAGAAGAGCAACCCGCTCCGCGTGAGCAGGAAGAAGAAGCTGCACCTCGCCAACAGGAAGAGCCAACCCCGCAGGCTGAACCAGAGGCAGCACAACCTGAGCGCCAATCTGAGCCGGAAGCAGCTCAACCCGAGCCTCAACCCGAGCCTCAAGCCGAGCCCGAACAGACACCTGAACCCGAGCCGAAGCCGGAGCCTGCGCCTGAACCGCGCGACGAGCAGCCAAGTCAGCCCGATGCAGCGCCTGCGCAACCGCAACAGCGCGAACAGAGCGAGGAACGTGACGGGCCTGTGGAAACCGCGCCGCGTCCTGAAGGAGAAGCAGAGCCGCGTTCGGATGGTCGTTCTGGCGCTGAACGGATGCGCGACGACATGCGTCGCGATCGCGATCGCGGCGGCGAGGACGGGCAATCGCGTCGTCCGCGCGGGGACCGTGAAGAACAGCCGGCGAATGACAATGGCGGCGAGGCTCCCGCTCCGGAAACCAAACCGGCACCAAGCGAGGCAGCACCAGGTGACGCCAAGCCCGATGAAGCCGGGCAAGGTGAACCCGCACAGCCAACGCAGATTGAGCAACCCCCTGTGCGCGAGAAAGCACCAACCCTGCCACCAGCTTCCAACGATCAGACTGAGGAAGTTTTGCCGGAAAACGCCGCCCCGATTCTCGATAGCGCCAAAGGGCGGCCGGACGAACCGCGCCGTCGTGGCGAGGGCCGGGACCGCGACCGTGGCGGTGAACGAGACGGCGCAGGTCGAGGCGACCGCGACGGCGGCGACCGCCGCGACGATCAGGCTCGCGAGCCGGCCGGACCTCCGCCGGAATCGGATGCCGCCGCACAAGTGGAGCGCATGCGCATCGACAATATCCGTTCGGCCCGCGAAGAGCGCGGTCGTCGCATCGAGGTCGATCGCGATCGGCCGCGTCGTTGGGAGCGTCCGGAAGGCGTGGATGTCGTGCGCGAAAGCGACAACCGCATCATCCTCAATTTCGGCGGTGAAAGCTTTGTCGAAAGCTCCGACCGTGGCCGGTTGAGCCGCGACTCGCGCGACGTTTATTACGAGGAGCTTCCGCGCGGGCGGACGCGTGAAACCATCGTGCGCCGGGATGGCACGCAGGTGGTGACAATCCGCAATGCCTATGGCGACGTGATCCGTCGTTCGCGCATCACGCCGGACAATCGCGAATTCGTGCTCTCTTACGTCGATGAGGACGATTATGATCGCGTGCGCGAATGGCGCGATCCGGGCGAGGATCTGCCGCCGCTGCGGTTGAATATTCCGGCCCGCGATTACATCCTCGATGCCGGTACCGTGGACGATCCCGATCGCTATTACGACTTCCTCGATCAACCACCTGTGGAGCGCATCCAGCGCCTGTATTCGGTCGACGAGGTCAAGCGTTCGGCACGCGTTCGCGACACGGTGCGCCGCATCGATCTCGACACGATCACGTTCGAAACGGGTTCAGCCGATGTCGCCGAAAGTCAGATCGACCGGTTGGCCGGCGTTGCAGAAGGCATCCAAAAGCTGCTCGAACAAAACCCTGCCGAAACCTTCCTGATCGAAGGTCATACGGATGCGGTGGGCAGCGATCAGTCCAACCTTCTGTTGTCGGATCGCCGGGCGGAATCGGTTGCCGACGCCTTGTCGCGCTATTTCGATGTGCCGCCGGAAAACCTGACCACACAGGGCTACGGTGAGCGCTATCTGAAGATCAGCACCGACAGCGCCGAAAGGGAAAACCGCCGTGTTGCCATCCGCCGCATCACGCCGCTGGTGGCCCCGGCCAGCGCCAGCGCACAATAAACGCTTCGCTGACTGAACGAAGGAAAAGCCCGGTCCTGGTGACCGGGCTTTTCTCAATTCACGGCCAGAACTGAGTTTTCAATATCCTGCGGCGCGATCAACCAGATCAACCAGCGGCTCGCCGCGATCATAAGCATCCATTTGCGCCAGCATCGCGGTCACCAATGCGCGCGGATCGGACGGTGCTGCCGCATGTGGGGTCACAAACACGTTCGGGTGGTCCCACAAGGGTGATGTTTGCGGCAGTGGCTCGGTTTCAAAGACATCGAGACTGGTTGCCGACAATGTGCCATCATTGAGGGCGCGCAAGAGGTCTTCCTCGCGCTGCAAACCGCCGCGGCCAGCATTGATGAGCACCGAACCACCAAGCGGATTGTCGCGTCGCAACTGGCTGACGAGTTCATAGGTGAGAATACCACGCGTGGCATCCGTCAATGGCAGGAGAACCACCAGAATATCCGTTGCTGCCAGAAAGGCCGGCAGATTTTCAGCGCCGGCAAAGGTGGTCATCCCGGGAA
>JAFAGL010000256.1 GCA_023422735.1 Pseudomonadota bacterium | reverse complement strand
ACCCAGAAGCGTGCCAGGATGAAGGTGATAACCGGAACGCTGCCAACCGCGATTCCCAGCGCCAGCCAATCCGGCAGCGCCGTCCAACTGGTCAGCCCGAGAAGAATGGCCTGACCAGCCAGGAACCCACTCATCGCCGTCACAAGGAATCGCGGCAGTCTGTGTCGATGCCTTCGTGTTTCGCGTTTCAGTTGAAACGTCAGAGACGCGTGGCCAAAATACGAAACGAAGAAGGCGACAAAAAAGCCGATCGGATTGGCGGCACCCACCGGTAGCCAGCGCATCGCCAGCAATGCGACCAGATAATGCACAAGCGTTGCGAGCCCACCCACAAATGCGAAAGTGAAGATTTGTCGGGGCAAATTCGGCACGAGATGCGAAGAGGAACCGGCACCCATCACCTCGCCTGCGAACTGTCTTGTGGGGCCTCTAAACCATGCAGAGAACCAGTCAAATAGATGGGACGCCGCTTGGTTTCCGAATAAACGCGTCCCAGATATTCGCCGATGATGCCAAGCCCCACCAGTTGCATCCCGCCCAGAAACAACACAGCCACCAGCAAAGACGCATAACCGGGAACATCCACGCCCAGCACAAGCGTGCGTATCACGATGACCACGCTATAAATGAACGCGAAGCTGGCGACGATCAGTCCCAGATAGCTCCATACCCGCAACGGAAGGGTAGAGAATGACGTGATGCCGTCGAGAGCGAAATTCCAAAGCCGCCAATAGTTGAACTTGGTTGTGCCGCGTTGGCGAACCGGGCGCTGATAGTCCACCACTGCAGTCGGATATCCGACCCAGGCAAACAGGCCTTTCATAAAGCGGACGCGTTCGGGAAGCTGCTTCAAAGTGTCCAGAACACGCCGGTCCATCAAGCGGAAATCACCTACGTCGGCAGGGATCTTGGACGGGCTGATGCGATTGAACACGCGATAAAAATTACCGGCCGAAAGCCGCTTCATCTTCGTGTCGTCGAGCCGCGATAAACGCCGCGCGACCACCACATCATAACCCTCGCGCCATAAGCGCAGCATATCGCCCAGCAAATCCGGGGGATCTTGCAGGTCGACATCCATCACCACAGCCATGTCGCCGGTCGCGTGGTCGAGACCAGCCGTCATGGCCGCTTCCTTGCCGAAATTGCGCGTCAGATCGACAATCTTCGCCCGCTCGTCACCCTTGTGAAGCATCACGAGTTTGAGCAATGTGCGATCGCTGCTCCCATCATTGACGAAAACGATCTCCCATTCGATATCCAAAGCATCGAGATGCGGTTTCATCGTTTCCCAGAAGTGATCGAGCGCGTCTTCTTCATTGAAGCACGGAACGACGATCGACAATCTCGGCAGATGGTTGCCCAGCACCCTGGCGACGGGATTATCCGGCATTTGAAGATGTCCGCCCTCGGTTGTTTGAACCTCGCAGCATCAAGTAGAAGTTGCAGCGAAGATCTTTGACGTAGCAAACACGCGGGCGCAGGTGAAGATGCCGATCAAAAACTCGTCGCGACAGGCACAAGTAAAAGCAAAATAACGTAAAAGGACGCAAGATCTGCGCCCCTTATTCGCCTTGTTACATCGTGAGCACGAGCTTGCCGATGGCTTCGCGTGCCGTAAGAATCCGGAAAGCTTCTTTCACTTCAGCAAGATCGAGGGTGCGGCTGACAAGCGGTTTAAGCTTGCCTTCTCTCCACCAAGCGAACATTTCTTCGAAATTCTGCTTGTTGAGTTCAGGATCACGATCCCGGAACGTGCCGAAAAACACACCAACGAGAGCGCAGCCTTTCAAAAGCAAAAGGTTTGCTGGAATCTTCGGGATTTCACCGGCGGCGAACCCAACCACAAGAACGCGACCGCCCCAGGCCGTTGCGCGAACCGCTTGTTCGAGAAGATCGCCACCAACCGGATCGTAAACAACATCTGCTCCCTTGCCGCCGGTGAGTTCTTTCACGCGCTCCTTGAGATTCTCCGAACTGTAATCGAGCAGATGATCGGCCCCGGCCTTCTTCGCGACTTCCAGCTTTTCCGGAGAACTCGCCGCTGCGATGACGGTCGCGCCCATCGCCTTGGCCAGTTCCACTGCCGCCAAACCGACCCCGCCGCTCGCGCCCAAGACAAGGACGGTTTCTCCGGCAGAAAGATTGGCTCGCTGTTTCAACGCATGCATGCTTGTACCGTAGGTCATGGAAAACCCGGCGCCGGTGACCGCATCCATCTCGGAAGGCCGCTGCAACAGTCTTGATGCTGAAACATTGGCAATCTCGGCGAAGGCGCCAACACTCACCATTCCGATCACCGGCATTCCCGGTTGGAATTCCTCCACGCCGTCGCCGACCTCTTCAACCACGCCGGCAAGTTCGGCTCCGGGTGTAAACGGCAATGGCGGGCGAACCTGATATTTGCCCTGAACCATGAGAGTATCCGGGAAATTGACGCCCGCCGCTTCCACGCGAACGCGAACCTCTCCGGGCCCGGGTGCCGCCAGCTCGATTGGCTCAACAGACAACCTCTCCGCCGGCCCGAATTCCTTGCAAACTATGGCACGCACGAACTTCCTCCCTCATTTCGATGCTGGGAAAGCGCTTAAACCTATTCTCCCATGGCATCAAATGCTGCGGCACATGCGGTCAAGGAAAATAATCCTGGCGGACAGATGGGCAAACGATGAGAAACCACGAC
>JAFAGL010000099.1 GCA_023422735.1 Pseudomonadota bacterium | reverse complement strand
ATCTTGAGTTCGTTTCCTGAAAACCGGGCCTTTGCCAGCATATCGCCGGCGGGGCTGGACAGGATCATTTCCGTCTTCTCCACCTCCGGCTTCTGGACGGCAGCCGCCAGCAATCGCTCGAAACGTTGATCCGAGGCAAGCGCGCTGAGCGCTTGTGCGAGCGTGCGCAATCGCGTCCAGACCTCTTCTGTTTCTCCCGCCTTGGCCAGTTCACCCCATCTGCGGCGTCCGGTTTTTGGCGCGCGCCCGATCGCCCGTACGATATCTTCCGGGATCGCGCGATAAACCGCGCGCAACCGCGCAAGCTCCGCATCGCTGATCGCCAGCGCGGAGCGAATATCCCGCGCCTTGATGCCTTCGCCATCCATTCGGGCGGCAAACAGCGCCTTTTCGATCCAGCTCAGATCCTGCCGCGAGGAGTTCTCCAGACCCTGCGCGATTGCCAGCGACCGGTCGTCCATATTGGCGATCGTGGCCTTCACCTGCCTGCCCAGTTCCCGGGCCGCACGTAAACGGCGATGACCGTAGATGACCTGATAGCGGTCGACCGTTTTTGGATGTGGTCGCACCAGGATCGGCACGATCTGCCCGTCGGCTTCCATTACTCGTTTCAACTCTTCGAAAGTTTCCGGATTGTCGTCCGGCAAACGATCGGGAAACGGGGAGGGGTCGATCAGCGAGGGATCGAGTTCCTGAATATTGCTGGCTTCCACCAAAGCCTTCAGTTGGTCTCGCTCAAGGCGCAGCTCGGTCAGCGAGCGTTGCGTCGCGCCGATCACTCCGGCATTGACGCGAGCCGGGGAAGGGGAGGGGGCTGGATCGGTTTTGTTAGCCGGCTCTGTAAGTTGAGCCGCCGACGGCGCGCTATAGGCTGCGAAGCTTGCGATGATCGATTTCTTGCCGCTGGCCTTGCTCATTTGCGCCCCCAACTGCGTTCCACAAGTTCCACAATGCGCTGGTTGACGGAATCGATCGATTCCCGCGCGCGCTTGACGGTGCTTGCGCCGATATTGCCGGCTTCCAGCTCGTAAAGCGTTCGCTTGGCCAGCCCCGCCGTTTCAACGGCGCTGCTTTCCACCGCCGTTGGTGTCAGCACGTCATCGCCAAAAAGGCTGCGCAGCATTGCCACCACATGCACCTGCGACTGATCGTTGGGATCATGCCGCGTAATCAGATAACGCAGGAAGTCCTGATGCATCGTCGCTCCGGCTTCCTGAATAACGGCGATCAGATCGCCCATCATCAAAAGGAACTGGCTCATGGACATGACATCGAGCATCGCCGGATGCACGGTCACGATCAGGCCGGTGGCGGCGTAGATCGCGCCAAGGGTCAAGAAGCCGAGTGACGGCGGCGTATCGAGCAGGATGACGTCGTAGTCGTCTTCCACTTCCCGAATGGTCAGCCGCAAACGCTCGAAGAAGATTTCCTGAGACCCTGTTTGCCGCGCCGCCAGAGCGCGGGGCGTTTCATGTTCATATTCCATCACCTCGATATTGCCGGGGATCAGGTCGACGCCTGCGAAATAGGTCTTGCGGATGACTTCGCGGATTGGCCGCCGCGCCTCGTCATAGCGCAGCGCGCCATAGATGGTTTCGTTCTCGCCGACATCCATTTCGGGCTGGGCGCCGAACATCGCGGAAAGCGAGGCCTGCGGATCGAGATCGATCGCCAGAACGCGATATCCATGCAGCGCCAGATAATGCGCCAGATGCGCGCTCGTCGTCGTTTTGGCGCTGCCGCCCTTGAAATTGGCAATCGCCAGGATTTGCGCATGCTCGCCTTTGCGGCGGCGCGGCAGATAGCGCAGCGCGTCGGGCGCGCGCAGTTCGGCGAACAATTCGCGCAATTCGTTGATCTGTTCCAGCGTATAAGCGCGATGCCGGTTTTCCAGACGTGCCGGGGCAGGGCCCTTGCCTTCGATCGACATTGTGCGCAAGGTCGATTCTGGAATCGTGGTCAGCTTCGAGACTTCATTGGTCAGGAAATAGCGCAGGCTCTTTTCGGCGTTCGGTGGATACATCTGCTGGCGTCGCGCCTGCAGTTCGCCCGAAAGCATGCGTGCGTGACGCGCGATCTTCTCGGCAGGATCCTCCGATACAGACACCGAAACCGGCTGTGCCATTGCTGTGTTCTAACCCCTCTGACGGGCAATGCCCGCTTTGATGCCCTTTCGGCGTCAAAGCTTAGCGCATGATTCCGGCTTCGGGTCCAGCGTTTTAAAGTTAACGAAACCTTAACGCGCCAGCTTACATCGCATAGGCGGACCACATCTCGCGGGTTTTCAGCAATGAAAACATTCACTTATAGGAGTTCAACCGAAGCATTGACCCTGCGTTCGGCGACGTCAAGCTGGCAAAAAATGAATCCCACAGCTTTCATGAGCAAGCCATGGGCGCGGGTCGCGCAGCCGTTGCTACGAATCGTGCCCGCATCACAGGCAGTTGTGCCGGCCGATCGGAAGCATCAGCGGGCGCCCGGATACCGGATCGGGCACGACCCGGCTTTCCAGCCCGAACACATGTCGGATATTCGCTTCGGTCAAAACCTCCTGAGGCGTGCCTTGCGCATGCAGCCGGCCATCGGCCATCGCGATCAGGTGGTCGGCATAGCGCGCCGCGAGGTTGAGATCATGCAGAACCATCACGATCGTGGTGCCGCGCTTGCGATTAAGATCGACCAGAAGATCGAGCACCTCGATCTGGTGGCTGATATCGAGAAATGTGGTCGGCTCGTCCAGAAGCAGAAGGTCGGTCCGTTGGGCAAGCGCCATCGCAATCCACACACGCTGGCGCTGTCCGCCGGATAACTCGTCGACCAGACGCTCGGCCAGATCGACCGTATGCGTCGCTTCAAGCGCGTCCGCCACGGCCGTGTCGTCTTCACTTGTCCAACGAGAGAAAATGCCTTGATGCGGATGCCGCCCGCGTCCCACGAGATCTGAAACGGTGATCCCTTCCGGCGTCACCGGCGATTGCGGCAAAAGCCCCAGAATACGCGCCAGTTCTCGCGGCGCCATGCGGTGGATCGATTTGCCATCGAGCAGGACTTGACCGCTGGATGGAAAAAGCAGGCGTGACATGGTGCGCAGCAAAGTGGATTTGCCGCAGGCATTGGCGCCCACGATCGCGGTGATCCGGCTCACCGGGAGGGCGAAATCGATACCGTCGAGAACAGCGCGTTCATGATAGCCAGCGGCAAGATTTTGGACCTGGAGGCGGTGCTCGTTCATAAGGTGCGCCCCGTGCGATTGACGCGGATAATGAGGTAAATCAGGTAAGGTGCCCCAAGCGCGCCGGTGACCACGCCAACCGGATAGCGGCTCGGCAAAAGAAACTGCCCGGCATAATCGCCCGCCAGAACCAGAAGTGCGCCCACAAGGGCAGCCGGGAGGAGGAGCGAACCTTCGCTTCCCACAATGCGCGCCGCGATCGGACCGGACAGAAAGGCAACAAAGGCGATGGGGCCGGTGACTGCGGTGGCAACCGAAAGCGCACCGACAGCGGCGATCATCACGAGCAGGCGGGTTGCTGCGACATTGACGCCAAGCGCTGCGGCCATGTCGTCGCCCAGGCGCAAAGCTTCGAGATCGCGCGCGCGGTTCAACAAAAGTCCACCGAAACCAAGCAATGCGAGCGCAAGCGGGATTGCTTGTTCGAGTCGGGCGCCATTGACGCTTCCTGTCAGCCAGCGCATCGCTTCCTGGAGCGACCAGGCCGGCGCTTGCGAAAGCGTGTAGGAGATGAAGCTTTCCAGCATGGCGGCAACGCCGATCCCGACCAGAATGAACCGGGTCCCGGCCACACCGTTGCGAAATGACAGGCCGTAAACAAGGGCGGCAATGGCAAGCCCGGCTGTGATCGCCAACAGCGAAATCGAAGCGCCGCTCATTTGCAGGATGACGATTGCAAACACGGCGGCGGCACTTGCGCCGTAGCTGATGCCGATAATATCGGGGCTTGCGAGCGGATTGCGCAACATGACCTGAAACGCGGCGCCGCTCATGCCGAAAGCAAGGCCCGCAAGAAGCGCCATCACAGCGCGCGGCAAGCGGAGCTGGCCGACAGTAAAGCTAGCCCCCGGCACATCATGGCCGATCAGCACCGACCAGACGTCACGTGGAGGTGTAAAGGATTGGCCGAGCATCAATGTCAGCAGGAAGATCGCCAAAATCAGCCCGATCATCAGAAGGATGAGCAGATGCCGCCGTGTTGCACGGGATTTGCGGTCCGCAGCAACCCGTTGCGCCGTGGAAACCGTGGCGCTCATAATTCGCGGATCCTTTGTCGACGCACGATCCAGATAAAGAACGGCGCACCGATAAAGGCGGTCACGATGCCAACATCCAGTTCGCTGGGCCGCGCGACGATACGGCCGGCAATATCGCCAAGAAGCAGCAGGCACGCGCCTGAAAGCGCTGAAAACGGGATCAGCCAGCGATAATCGACGCCGATCAGCAAGCGGCAAAGATGCGGCACAACCAGACCCACAAAGGCGATCGGTCCACAAACTGCCGTCGCCGCGCCGCAAAGAAGCACTGCGCCGAAGGCAGCAAGCGCACGCGTGATCGCGACATTCTCGCCGAAACCTGCGGCAAGGTCGTCGCCAAGCGCCAAAGCGTTCAGCTTGCGCGCTGAACCCCAGGCGAGCACAAAGCCGACAAGCAGAAAGGGCAGGGCGGTAAGGACCCGTTCGGTCGTCGCACCGCCCACGCCCCCGATCTGCCAGGAGCGCAAGCCGCCGGCGATGTCATTGCGCGTCATCACCACGGCGAGAACCAGCGAAACAAAGGCGATGGAGGTCGCTGTCCCTGCCAAAGCAAGTTTCAACGGTGTGGCGCCACCGCGCCCGAGCGAGCCGATCGTGTAAACAAACAGCGTCGTGAACCACGCACCCAGGATTGCGGTCCAGATGAAGCTTTGCACGGAGGTGATGCCGAACCAGGCGACGCCGATCGCGATGGCCAGCGAAGCGCCCATATTCACGCCCAGAATGCCGGGATCGGCCAGCGGATTGCGCGTCACGCCTTGCATCACGGCGCCGGATACGCCCAAAGCCGCACCCGCCAGAATGGCCAGCCATGTTCGCGGAATGCGCACGGTTACGGCAGCCTGGCCGATCGTTTCTGCCTGTCCCGAGAGAGCGCCGAGAATATCGGAAAGATTTACATTGCGGGTGCCGATTGCAATCGACAGCGACGCGAGGACGATCACCAGCACAAATAGGCAGGCAAACCATATCATATGGCTTTTCCCCGATCCTGCGGCAAACCGGCCCGGACCAGAAGGAACAGTCGACCTCGACCTGGCTTTGCGTGCGCTCATTGCGCCTTGCCGTCACCCTTTTCGGCGGCCTGCGAAAGCAGCGCGATATAATCGTCGAGCACCCAGGAAATCGATAGTGGCGTCGGATTTGCGGCGGTTCCCACCGGATCGCGGCCAAGCGTGACGATTGCGCCGTTCTTGATGGCTGGTATCCGCGCCAAAAGCGGATTTGTCGTCACCGCATCGACGAGCAGCTTGTTGCCATATGTCACGAACAGATCGACATCGTCGAAAATATCGACCCGTTCGGCGCTGATTGAGCTTGCGAAAACGCCGTCTTGCGACGCATCCACCACGCTCTTGGGCGAGGTCAGGCCGAGATCGGCGAAGAATTTCACGCGGGTGTCGTTATCGGTATAAAACCGCACAATGCTCAGATCGAACGGATCGAGATGCGTCACGAACATCGCCGATTTGTTTTTCAGCGCGGGGTGCTTGGCGACGGCCCGTGCGATCTCCTTTTCGATGGAGGACACCAGCGCCTCGCCTTCAGCGGCCATTCCAAGGGCCGTGCTGTTCAAGCGGATCATTTCGCGCCAATCGGTCGACCAGGGCGCGGAAGGATAGGCGACAACCGGCGCGATCTGGCTCAGCGTATCGTAGTCCTCCTGGCTTAACCCGGAATAAGCAGCGAGGATCACGTCTGGACGGGTGGCCGCAACGGCTTCGAAATCGATGCCGTCTCCTTCGTCGAACAACACAGGGGGGACTTCAGCGCCCAGTTCCTTCAGGCGCGCGGAAACCCAGGGCAGCACGCCGTCATCGTCGTCGTCGCCGAAATTGGCTGCGGCAAAGCCGACCGGCACTATTCCAAGCGCAAGCGGCACTTCGTGATTGGCCCAGGCAACGGTTGCCACGCGCTTTGGTCTGGCAGCAATGGTCGTGGTGCCGAGCGCATGCTGGATGACAACCGGAAATGCCTGTTGGTCGTCGGCGCGGGCGGCGGTCTGGCCCCACAAGGAAACAAGCGCGGTCACCACCACAAGAAGGATCCGGAAAAACTGCCGCATGGCTCGCCTCACGTCGAGAAAAGTTGAGGCTCCGTTTCAGCTTTGTGTCCGATCGTCAACACTGATCGAAAAATGGTGCCTTCAAGGCCCTGAAAATCCCGCAGCATTGTACAAGACAGCAGGATTTTACAATACCGGAGTGTGACGCTCAAGTTAGCAGGGCGTCGGGGTATGAACCGGGCAGGGGCTCGCTCGGGGGACAAGGCCGAATGTCGCGTATATTCGAGAGCAATTCGTCAGGTCACCAGCATCGAGCCAAATCTGCACAGCAATTTGGAACTTGAGTCATGACAATCGACGCGCGTCGTCCGTGGGGACAATCCTTCATCGGTCGCAGGACGACCCTTCTTCTTGGCTGCACCGCGCTTGTTGCGGCAACGCCGCTGGCGGCTTGGGCGCAAGAGGCTGCGAGCGGCGAGACCGTCGTTCTGCAGCAGGTTGTCGTGCAGGGGGAAGGCTCCGGCAACGGCATCGGTGGGGATGACGACAGCGCAACGACGGTGGCGCGGCACACGAGTGCGGGCGGCAAGATCACCGCGCCGATCCTCGACATTCCCGCTTCGGTGTCCGTGGTCACGGCCAAGGAGATCGAAAAGCGCGGCGCGCAAACTGTCGAGGAAGTGCTGCAATACACCGCCGGCGTGGTCACCGATTTCTATGGCGCTGATGATCGCTTCGATTATTACAAGATTCGCGGCTTCGATGCTTACCAGTATCGCGACGGGCTGACGCTCGGCAAACCGTTCGGTTCGATGCGCGAAGACTCATACGGCTATGAGCGCGTCGAAGTTCTCAAGGGCGGGGCATCCACCACTTTCGGCGTTTCGGATCCGGGCGGCTCCGTGAATTTCGTCACCAAGACCCCGAAGCGCGGTCGCTGGGGCGAGGTTTATGTCACCGGCGGTTCGTTTGAGCAAAAGGGCGTCGGTTTCGATTTCGGTGATGACATCATCGAGAATGGAACCCTGTCTTATCGCCTCACCGGCAAGCTCAAGGATGGCGATGCCGAATATGATTATTCGCGCGACGACGCGAAGTTCATCATGGGCGGCCTGACCTGGCGGCCGACCGACCAGACCAATCTCACCGTCGTGTTCGATCATATCGACAAGGATGGCGTGGCCGGCAGCGGCGGATATCCGGTTGGCGTCGATTTCGATCAGAGCGCTTTCTTCGGCGAGCCGGATTACAATTATCGCGGCATCGGGCGCGACACGGTCACCGTGAAGTTCGATCATGATTTCGGCAACGGGTTCTCCTTCGCCGCCGATGGTCGCTACAGCGATACGCATACGGATTTCGGATATGTTTATATCAGCGCGACTCCGACCGATGGCTCGACCTTTGCCGATCGCGCTTATTTCGGCAGCGATGTGCAGGCGCGCCAGCTGATCGGCGATGCCC
>JAFAGL010000033.1 GCA_023422735.1 Pseudomonadota bacterium | reverse complement strand
TGCCGGTCGTTACTGGTCCGGTCTGGTCGTCACCCTGCAGCTCGTCACGCTTTCGATCATCCTGGGCGCATTGCTGTCTCTGCCTATCGCCTGGGGACGGATGAGTTCGAACCGCATCGGCCGCGCGCTATCTTATGCCTATGTGTATTTCTTTCGCGGCACGCCGCTGATCGCCCAGACATTTCTGATCTATTACGGCTTCGGATCGTTTCGCCCGCAGCTGGAAGCGATCGGATTGTGGGTCGTTTTCCGCGATGCGTGGAATTGCGCGCTGTTTGCCTTCACCTTGAACACCGCAGCTTATCAGGCGGAAATTCTCAGGGGCGCGCTGCAAAGCGTTGGAAGCGGTCAGTGGGAAGGCGCTGCATCGCTCGGTTTGTCGCGCTGGCATACGCTCCGGCTGGTGATTTTCCCCCAAGCCCTGATCGTGGCGCTGCGCCCATATGGCAATGAATTCATTCTCATGATCAAGGGTTCAGCGATCGTGGCCATTATCACGGTATACGATCTGATGGGCGAAACGCGGCGCGCTTATTCGCGCAGCTTCGATTTTCAAACCTATCTTTATGCTGCCCTTATCTATCTCGCGATCGTGGAAACGCTGCGCCACATCGTGGAATGGGCCGAGCGCAGGATCACACGGCACCTGAAGCGCTAACGGCTTCTGCTCCACGCAAACTGGAAGGAAACATAGATGGCAAATGTCGCATTCATCGGCCTGGGCGTGATGGGATACCCGATGGCAGGCCATTTGAAGCGCAAGGGTGGCCACGACGTTACCGTCTACAACCGCACGACTACCAAGGCGAAGGCGTGGGTTGACGCTTACGGGGGAGAATTCGCCGACACGCCGGCCGAGGCGGCTAAAAACAAGGAATTCGTTTTCTGCTGCGTGGGCAATGACGATGACCTGCGTTCAGTCACCACCGGGTCCGACGGCGCGTTCGCGGCGATGAAGAAGGGGGCGGTTTTCATCGACAACACCACGGCCTCTGCCGAAGTGGCGCGCGAACTCGACGCTGCAGCAACGCAAGGCGGTTTCCATTTCCTGGATGCCCCGGTTTCAGGTGGGCAGGCCGGTGCTGAAAATGGTGCTCTGACCGTCATGGTCGGCGGTGAACAGGCAATCTTCGAGCGCGCAAAGCCGGTGATCGAAGCTTATGCGAAAATGGTTGGACTGATGGGGCCTGCCGGTTCCGGTCAGCTCACAAAGATGATGAACCAGATATGTATCGCAGGCATCGTTCAAGGCCTCGCGGAAGCCATCCATTTCGGAAAGAAATCTGGCCTCGATATCGAGAAAGTCGTGGATGTCATTTCCAAGGGTGCCGCAGGCTCCTGGCAGATGGAAAACCGCCACAAGACGATGAACCAAGGCGAATATGAGTTCGGGTTTGCCGTCGACTGGATGCGCAAGGATCTCGGCATCGTTCTAGAGGAATCCGATCGTAACGGTGCCCGCCTTCCGCTTACCGCGCTTGTCGACCAGTTCTACAAGGATGTGCAAGCACTGGGCGGCAACCGCTGGGATACGTCTTCCCTGCTAGCCCGGCTTGAAAAGTAACTTATTCAGAAAACGCCGGCGCGGCATCACCCGCAGCGCCGGCTTTTCTTTTCGAAAGCATGCTCAGTTCGCTGAACTTTCCTTGTCCAGCACCATGTAATCAAGCGGCAACTCGGTGGTGTATTTGATCTGCTCCATCGCAAAGGATGAGGACACGTCGCGGATCTCGATCTTGGCGATGAGGCGCTTGTAGAAAGCGTCATAAGCCGCGATGTCCGGCACAACCACCCGAAACAGATAATCGACATCCCCGCTCATGCGGTAGAATTCGACCACTTCGGGAAAATCCTGCACCACTTCCGAAAAGCGTTTGAGCCATTCATGGCTGTGAGAGCCGGTTCGAATCGCCACGAACACCGTGACCCGCGCATTGACCTTGACCGGGTCCAGAACGGCCACGCGCCGCTTGATAACGCCTTCTTCTTCCAGCTTTTGGATGCGCCGCCAGCATGGAGTGGTGGAAAGGCCGACCTTTTTCGCAACATCGGCCACGGCCAGCGTGGAGTTTTCCTGCAAGAGACGCAGAATTTTTCGATCGAGC
This sequence comes from Pseudomonadota bacterium, assembly GCA_023422735.1. Taxonomy (GTDB): domain Bacteria; phylum Pseudomonadota; class Alphaproteobacteria; order Rhizobiales; family Rhizobiaceae; genus Tianweitania. Next base: position 2,940 of record JAFAGL010000033.1, on the reverse strand, counting down.
CTATCCATATCGCACCCGCTTTGGAATGATATGCTCGATTAAGGGCATTATGCGCAGGTTTGCAAGAAAAATTTTCTAATCTACAGACGTCAGCATCTTAGCAACCCGGGCTCGCAAAACCGGAAGCAATTCCTCTTCAAACCAGAGATTGCGCTTGAGCCATGCCGTGTTTCGCCAAGACGGGTGAGGCAAAGGCAGTGTGACGCGCCCGTTATCTGCCGCCAAACTCTCGCGCCAATCGCGCACGGTCTCGGTCATCGAGCGCCGATCGGTCAGATGATACTTTTGCGCATGACTGCCGATCAAAAGCACAAGGTGGATATTCGTCAGCAAGGACAGTGCCTGCTCGCGCCATAACGGGGCGCATTCACGCCGCGGCGGCAGGTCTCCGCCTTGGGCATCATGGCCGGGAAAGCAGAACCCCATCGGCAAAATAGCGAAATTGCGTGGATCGTAGAACTGCTTTTCGTTAACGCCAAGCCAGTTTCGCAGCCTGACACCAGAAGGATCCTGAAAGGGAATCCCGCTCACATGGGCGCGCACTCCCGGCGCCTGGCTCGCGATCAGGATGCGCGCTTGCCGCGATACGACGAAGATCGGTCTTGGCTGGTGCGCCAACGGCACCCCGGTGGGCCGGTCGCGACACACGCGGCATGCGCGCATCTCGGCAACCAGTTGCTCCTCGAAGCCAGGCGAAGCCGTCACGCTTGTGCGCTTGGCCTTTTGGACACGGATTGATACCAGCGCAGCACATGTTCGCAATCATCAGGAACAGCCAGCCGGGCAGGTTTCATGAAGTCGACGGCGACCATGGCTGTGATGTCGGCGATCGAAAACTCATCTCCCGCAATGAATGGGCGATGGGCGAGCTCCTGATTGAGAAAGCGACAGAACTCCAGCGCTTTAGGCTTGTTCGCCTCGCCCCACTCGGGAACTTGCGGGACTTCCCATTCCTTCATCGCCGGGTGGATATGCCGGAATGCCGCCGCCACGGAGGACAGGAAGGAGAGTTCGATCCGCCGTTGCCACATTTCCAACAGCGCGCGGCCTACAGGACCGGTCCCGAATAAGGCCGGCTCCGGATAAACCTCCTCGAAATATCGGCAGATCGCGACGGATTCGGAGATGATGGTCCCATCGTCCAGCTCCAGAACCGGCAGCCGTTTTAGCGGGTTGCGTTTGGAAACCTTCTCCGACTTGTGTTCCATGGCGGACATGTCGATGTTTTCCAACGGCACCTCGACGCCCTTTTCTGCCAGAAAAATACGCACCCGGCGCGGATTCGGGGCGCGGCCGCCATCAAACAGTTTCATGTTTCCTCCCAATGCTCCTTGCTCGACACGCATCGGATGCGTGCGCAAGAAGGGTCTCTTAATGTTTCGAGTTTAGTGTGGCGTTAAGGATAGTCGTTAGGGTTTGGTTGCGCATTTCATGGCCGTGCAGGGGCCGGCTTCGGCTGACAGGAACATTCTGGAACGTGCAGCGTCCGGCCGCAACCCGGAAGCGCTAACAGGTGTGCGCGCCATCCAGCATCGCGTTGCCGCACATTTCGGCGAAGGCGCAGTGGAAATCACCCGCTTGAAACGGCACGCGCACAAAACGCTCGCTCTTGCCGCCGCTAATTGCCTGTTGTTCATCGCATTGACGGCCTTCGGTCCCTGGCTTGGCTTGCCAAAAGGCAGTCTGTTCTGGCCCCTTCTTGCAAGCCTGGCCTATCTGCCTTTGGTGATTGGGGGGCGTGTGATTGTTCGCAGCCCCGCCGAAACCCTGAAGACCCGCATGTGGCTCGGCACGCTCATCGCGGCTCATGGCGTCAGCGGATTGGGTTGGGTCTGGTTTGCAAGCCTTCAATGCTCGTTTTGCGACGCCAATTCCTTGCCCGTGATCCAGGCCACGGTGCTGATATTTGCCGTGGCCATCACTGCCGTGCTGACATCTGCATTGCGCGGCGCGGTCGCGACGACCTTTGCTCTTCCCATTCTGGTATTTCTGATTGCCGGCGCATCCGACTGGACGATTTCGGACGCGCTCCTAGCGCTCCTGCTCGTATCCTCCCTGCCCTTTTTTACTTTCTTTGCCAGTCGATTCGACCGATCAGCCACAATGGTTGGCGCTTTGCGAGACGAGAAGGACCGGTTGATCGAGCGACTTGAAAAGGAAAAGTCAGTCTCGGACGAAGCGCGCTTGCGGGCGGAAGAAGCAAATCTCGCCAAAAGCCGCTTCCTTGCATCAATGAGCCACGAATTACGCACGCCGCTGAATGCCATTCTCGGTTTCTCGGAAGTCATGGCCAATGAAGTTCTCGGCCCACTGCCCAACGAGACTTATCGCGGTTATGCGAATGACATTCACGATTCCGGCGATCATCTGCTCAAGCTGATCAACGAGATCCTGGATCTCTCCCGCATCGAGGCGGGGCGTTATCAGCTGCACGAGGAAGCGGTGGTCTTGACCGAAATCGTGGATGAAGGCTGCCACCTGCTGCAGTTGAGAATCGATGACAAGGCTTTACGGCTATCCAGGGAGTTCGAACGCGACTTGCCGCCGCTTTATGCGGATCCGCGTGCGGTGCGTCAGATCGTGCTCAATCTCTTGTCCAACGCCATCAAGTTCACGCCGCTCGGTGGAGAAATCCGCCTGCGGGTAGGATGGACTGCGGGACGCGGCCAGTATCTTTCGGTCAAGGACAACGGGCCGGGGATCGCCCCGCATGAGCTGCCGCTTGTTCTGAGCCCGTTTGGGCAAGGCAGCGCGGTGGAAGGCAATTCGGAACAGGGCACCGGGCTTGGCCTGCCAATCGTCCAAGGCCTGATGCAGATCCACAACGGAATGTTCGACCTGCGCTCGGGTTTAGGCAAAGGGACGGAGGCAGTTGCCGCATTTCCTGCTTCGCGCGTCCTTGGGCGCGCCCGAAATGACGCACCATGGACGCAGCGGACA
>JAFAGL010000326.1 GCA_023422735.1 Pseudomonadota bacterium | reverse complement strand
GACGGTACAATCGCCGTGCAATGGTCAAGAGAATGGTGTCGCCCGCCGCGACGCCCAGAGCGTCGTTCACCTCTCCAAAGCGGTCTATATCGATCACGAAGACCGTGGGTCGCACTGTGGGTTCCGTTTTCGCGACCGTGATGATCGTGTCGAGCCGGTTTATGAACAATTCGCGGTTGGGCAGCCCCGTCAAATTGTCGTGGACCGCATCTTGTAGCAGACGTTCCTCGGCTTTTTTCTGGTCCGTGACATCCATCAACGTGCCGACGCATCGTATCACTTCGCCGTCAGATCCCACCACCGGCCGGGCTTTCAGAGTAAACCAACGATAATGTCCATCGGCCCCACGCAGTCGGAAGGTCTGGGACACACGACCGCGCCGGTGTTCCAACACGACATCTAGCGTGGTACGAAACACATCTCGGTCATCGCTGTGAAGTACGGGTAGCCAATTGCGTGCTGGGCCTTGCAGGATAGAAGGAGCTAGGCCGAGCAAGGGTGCTACATCGGGGCGTGTCACCACACGGTCCCGCAGGACATCCCAGTCCCAAATGATATCGCCGGAACCGATCACTGCCAGCGCCTGCCGTTCGAGGTCGCTGAACAAGCCCTGATGCATTCCCGACCCAGAGAATGCATGCTGCATAACAGTAAAGCCGATCAACAATACGATCAGAACCAAGCCTCCGCCGAGAGCGGGCTGGACTACGTCGTTGTCGAGGGTACCGCTGATTGCGAACCATGCACTGCCAAGCCAGACGAGTGTCATCAGCCAACTCGGGACCAGCATGATCGCGCGATCGTAACCGCGAACAGATAGATAGATGATGAGAACTAGGCCGATTGCAGCGGCAGCCGCCATCGAAATCCGTGCAATGCCGGCCGCCAGCACGGGATCGTAAACCGCAACGCCTGCAAGCAATATCAACCCGAAAATCCAGATGACCGCGCCGTAGGAGAAATGTCCATGCCATCTGTTCAGGTTGAGATAAGTGAACAGAAACATGACCAGGGTAACTGCAAGCGCGACTTCCGTTCCTGCACGCCATATCTGTTCATTGCCCGGCGCGACCTCGATCAAACGGTTGAGGAAACCGAAATCCACGCTGACATATGTCACCACCGCCCAAGCTAGCGCGGCTGTTGCGGGGAACATCGATGTGCCTTTAACCACGAAGAGGATGGTGAGAAGCAGCGCCAGCAAGCCGGAAATGCCGATTACGATCCCACGGTACAGAGTGTAGGAATTGACCTGATCCTTGTAGGCCTCTGGCTCCCATAGATACAGCTGAGGCAAGCGTGGAGAAGCCATTTCCGTCACGAAAGTCACAACTGTGTTGGGATTAAGCGTGACAAGAAAAACGTCGGCATCCTCACTAGCTTGACGGTCAAGTGTAAAGCCTTCGCTGGGCGTGATTGCCGAGATACGTGTCGATCCAAGATCCGGCCATATCAGGCCCGACCCCACAAGTCGGTAATGGGGCGCCACAATTAACCGGTCGAGTTGCTGATCAGTGGTGTTGGCGAGTGCAAATACGGCCCAGTTTCCGGCCGCGTCCTGATTCAGCGCTTCCACTTCAATACGGCGTACGATTCCATCCGGACCAGGAGCAGTCGAAACTTGAAAGGCGTTGCCTTGGCCGCGATGAATTTCAAGTGCCCGGGTCAGGTTAAGTGCAAGATCATCGCGAGTGATTTTGATCGGCTCGAGGGCTTGTGCCGACAGTGTTGCAGTCAACACCAACGCGATCAGGGCGAGGACTTTCTGCACGATCGCACAGACCCGGCGAGCAGCCGAAACTCTAGCTGTAATTTGAGTAACGCGCGGCAAGCTTACTCCGTCGACTTAAGATGCCTTGTTGACTTGCGAGTATCATCGCAAACCCGGGCATAAAGAAAATGGTCCTGCCACGCGCCATTGATGCGCAGATAGGACTGAGCCAGTCCCTCTCTCGTGAATCCGGCTTTTTCAAGCACACGCACGGACCGTGCATTAGAAGGGATACAAGCGGCTTCCACTCGGTGCAACCTTAACACGTCGAATGCAAAGGGGATAACCAGTTCCAGAGCTTCTACCATGTAGCCGCGACCGGCATATGGTTTTCCCGTCCAGTAGCCGATTTGGCACGACTGCGCGACGCCGCGACGGATATTTCCAAGCGTGATCCCGCCTGCAAGACGATCCGTAGTATTGTCGATCAGAAGAAGTCCGATGCCAGTTCCAGCCTTGTGCTCGCTACGCGCACGATCCATTCGGTAACGCCAACCGGATCGTTCCAACTCATCAGGCGCCCAGCTTGGCTCCCACGGTTCCAGAAAGGTTCGACTGATCCGCCGGAGTTCGGACCATTCTTCGTAATCGGAAATTTTGGGTGGACGAAGGCTGATCCGCCGGCCCTTCAAAAACGGTGACGTTTTTCGAAAGAAGGGCAGGCCCAACATTCGATTTGCCTCAACCCAAAGCAATCTTGCGATCTATGCCGCGACTAATCAGCTGACCGGTAATATCACTGTAAGATGCCAGCGGTTCGACAGGCCCTACCGCTGTAACAGTAGGAGTTCCTGAAAACATGCGATGAGAAAGATCCGCCAGACGATCTACCGTCAGCGCGCCGAGGCGCTCAACTAGTTCCTCAGTCGGGATCGGCCGCCCATACAACAGAAGCTGGCGCGCGATCTGAGAAGCACGGCTCGCTGCGCTTTCGCGCGACATCAAAAGACCTGCACGGTACTGGGCCCGAGCACGATCAAGCTCGTCCTGATGAATTTTCTCGCCCGCTTTCTTGAGCTCATCCACGATTACGGGAACCAGCTCGGCAAGGTCGCTTTTTCCGGTGGCCGCGTGGATGCCGAATATACCGGTGTCGGAGAAACCCCAGTGGAAGGCATAGATCGAATAACAAAGCCCCCGGCGCTCGCGCACTTCCTGAAAGAGGCGCGAAGACATTCCTCCGCCAAGCATCATAGAAAGCACTTGAGAGGCGTAAAAATCACGAACGTGATAGGCACGACCTTCGAAGCCCAAGATCACCTGAGCATCCATGAGGTCACGATGTTCGCGGAAGTCTCCACCACTGTAGACAGCCTGTTCAGGCTGCATAAGTTCTGGCTTTGCTCGGAAATGACCGAGCCGCTTTTCAACTTCGCGGACAAAATCATCATGTTTTAGATTGCCGGCAGCGACGACGACCATGGACTCACCTGCATATTGGCGGTCCATGAAGGTGCGCAACTGCTGGGAGGTGAAAGAACGCACAGTTTCGGGCGTTCCAA
>JAFAGL010000310.1 GCA_023422735.1 Pseudomonadota bacterium | reverse complement strand
GAAACGATGGCTGCATCCCTTTGAGCGATGGCATTCAGCAGGCTCGATTTTCCGACATTGGGCTCACCGACAATCACGACCTTGAACCCCTGTCGCACAATTTCGCCGCGTCCCGCCTGCGCGATATGGTGATCCAGCTCCGATCTCAGTGCGATAACTCGCTCGAACACCGTATCAGCTACCGAACCCGGGACATCCCCTTCGTCGGAGAAATCGAGATCAGCCTCAATCAAAGCACGTGACTCAATCAACTGGTTGCGCCAACTCTCATACAGGCTGGCCAGTTTGCCATTGGCGTTGGTCAGAGCCAAACGCCGCTGCGCTTCCGTGTCGGCCTCAATGAGATCGGCAATTCCTTCGGCAGCCGTCAGGTCGATCTGGCCGTTCAAAAACGCCCTTCGCGAAAACTCCCCCGGTTCAGCGGGACGAGCACCGTCAAGCTGGCCGAGACATTGCAAGACTGCAGCGAGCACGGCACGCCCGCCGTGAAGGTGAAGCTCTGCCACCGGCTCGCCCGTGAAGCTGTGTGGTGCGGGGAAATACAGAACCAGTGCGCGATCGAGATGCACGCCTGCACGATCGGTCAGATCGACGAGCTGAGCCTGACGGGGTGCGGGTAATCTACCCGCTATTTCGAGCAAAATGTCTGAGACTTTTGACCCGGATACGCGCACAACCGCAATCCCGGCCGGAAGAGCACCGGAAGACAGCGCATAAATTGTATCGCTTAAACCAACCATCTGACGCGAAAAGGCCGGTTTCCCGGCCTTCCTCAATCTTGTTTCGGATCCGAATCGATTAGGTGTTCATCGATTCGAAGAAATCCGAATTGTTCTTTGTCTGTTTAAGCTTGTCGATCAGGAACTCAATCGCATCGCTTGTTCCCATCGGCGCAAGAATCCGTCGAAGAACGAAGATTTTCTGGAGATCCTGACGTGCGATCAGCAGATCTTCCTTACGTGTTCCCGATTTGAGAATATCCATTGCCGGGAAAATGCGCTTATCGGCAACCTTGCGGTCGAGCACGATTTCAGCATTACCGGTGCCCTTGAATTCTTCGAAGATCACTTCGTCCATACGGCTGCCGGTATCGATCAGTGCCGTTGCGATGATGGTCAGAGATCCACCTTCTTCAATATTGCGCGCTGCGCCGAAGAAACGCTTGGGGCGCTGCAGGGCATTGGCATCCACACCGCCCGTCAGCACCTTGCCTGAGGATGGGACCACCGTGTTGTAGGCACGTCCCAAACGTGTGATGGAATCAAGCAAAATGACGACATCGCGGCCATGCTCCACAAGACGCTTGGCCTTTTCGATGACCATCTCGGCCACCTGAACGTGGCGAACTGCCGGCTCATCGAAAGTCGAGGAGACCACCTCGCCCTTCACCGAGCGCTGCATGTCGGTAACTTCTTCCGGACGCTCGTCAATCAAAAGAACGATGAGATAGCATTCCGGATGGTTGGTCGTAATCGACTGCGCAATGTTCTGCATCAGAACGGTCTTACCGACGCGTGGCGGTGCGATAATCAAGGCTCGCTGCCCTTTACCGATCGGCGCTACCAGATCGATGACGCGGGCGGAAATGTCCTTCGTGGTGGGATTATCCAGCTCCATTTTCAACCGCTGATTAGGATAAAGCGGCGTCAAATTGTCGAAGTGGATCTTGTGTCGGATCTTCTCCGGATCATCGAAATTGATCGTGTTGACTTTGAGAAGCGCGAAATAACGTTCGCCTTCTTTGGGGCTACGGATCGGACCTTCAACCGTATCACCTGTTTTCAGCGAGAAACGGCGAATTTGCGAAGGTGAAATGTAAATATCGTCAGGGCCGGGCAGATAGTTCGCATTTGCCGAGCGAAGAAAGCCGAATCCATCCGAAAGAATCTCGACCACGCCTTCGCCGATGATCTCGACATCCTGGGCGGCGAGCTTCTTGAGAATCGCAAACATCAACTCCTGCTTGCGCAGAACGCTGGCGTTTTCGACTTCAAGCGATTCTGCAAAAGCGACGAGATCTGCCGGCTTCTTGCTCTTGAGTTCCTGAAGTTTCATTTCCTGCATGGGTGTGCCTGATGGGTCGTATGGGATCAGTGTAGGGGAAGATGGGCCGGCGATTCTCGGAATGCAGCCTGTGGCGCCTGAACAAACAAACGGCGCTTCAAAAGGTGGGAAGAGCCATCACATAGCCGCAGTCGCGCCCATGCGCAAGATGCTTGCCGATAAATCGCACGCGAAGCTACGTCTAGAACGGCTTCACGACTACCAGAATGACGATCAAAACCATCAAAATAGTCGGCACCTCGTTCATGATCCGCCAGTGACGCGAAGATCGCGCGTTCTTGTCGTTCTCAAAGCGGCGTTGCGAGGCACTCAGATATCCATGCAGTCCCGACAAAAGGAAGACGAGAGCGATCTTGGCGTGCAACCAACCGCCAGAAAACTGAAATCCATACCAGGCAAGCCATACGCCGAATACCCAGGTCACGGTCATCGCCGGATTGATGATGGCCCGAAGCAATCGGCGTTCCATAACCTTGAAGGTTTCCGATTGCGGCGTGCCCGGTCCTACCTCTGCGTGATAAACAAACAAGCGCGGTAAATAAAACATGCCGGCCATCCAAGAAATCACGGCCATGACATGGATCGCCTTCGCCCAAGGATAGAAAGCGTCGCCCGCGGC
>JAFAGL010000291.1 GCA_023422735.1 Pseudomonadota bacterium | reverse complement strand
GAAACCGAGAAGCCATTATCGTTGATGCGCTTTCGCAGGCATTCAGCGGCCGTTTCCTGCTCCGGCGTGAGATTTGTGGCATGGTAATCCGGTTCAGGAGCAGCAACAACTGGGCGCGGCGCAATCTCGACGGGCTCGAACACGCTTTGCGCGACGAGGCCATCCACTACTGACAAGGAGACCCCTGCAGCATGCGCAAGTCCAGAGCGGGTCCAAGCTAATCCACCTTCCGCCAGCTCCAGAACTTTCTTGCGGGCAGGTGTAAGGCGTTCCGGCTTCGAATCGGTCAGAACCAGTCCCGCGCTGTGAGGCTCCGGATCAAACGCTGTCGGTACGCGCAGAATCATGCGCGCGACCATGCCCGGCGCCGACAATGTATAGGAGGCAACCCATTCCACGAAACGGCGCATGTGACCGGTAACAGGCGGGCAATCAAACACTTCCGATATCGGCCGCAGCTTGCGTGCATCGACCTCACCCCCTCCGCCATCCCATACAATGCCTGCCACTTCGCGTGGCCCGAGTGGCACACGCACGATGGAGCCCGGTACGACCTCCAAATGCTGTGGAACCTGATAGGAATAAGGCGCTTCAGCTGGCATGGGCACCAGCACGGGCACAACTCGAAGCTTTGGCGAATCTTGCGTCATCGGGCGTGACCTTGCCGCTTTCTTGCGGTAGAGCAAGGCCGACAAGAGGGCTGGGTACCGCTGCCAGTCAAAAAGCGGCCAGAAAGTGGCCGGAATGCCAAGGAGACGGTTATGAAATTCTTCGTCGATACTGCTGATGTGAAAGAAATCCGTGAGCTGAACGATCTCGGATTACTGGACGGTGTGACGACCAATCCCTCTCTGATTCTCAAATCGGGCGGCTCGATCGCGGAAGTCACAAAGGAAATCTGTTCGATTGTCGATGGTCCGGTTTCTGCGGAAGTCGTGGCGACAGAATATTCAGAAATGATGCGCGAAGCGGAGTTTCTGTCAAAGATTGCCGACAATGTCTGCATCAAAGTCCCGCTTACGCTGGATGGCCTCAAGGCTTGCAAAGCAATCACGGGCGACGGTCGGCTGGTCAATGTAACTTTGTGCTTTTCGGCCAACCAGGCGTTGCTTGCAGCCAAGGCCGGCGCGACTTTCATTTCGCCCTTCATCGGCCGTATCGACGATATCGGTCTGGATGGCATGGACCTGATTCAGGAAATTCGCCAGATTTACGACAATTACGACTTCAACACCGAGATTCTTGCCGCATCGGTGCGTACGGTCAATCATGTCAAGGAGGCTGCCTTGATCGGCGCGGACGTCATTACCGCCCCGCCGGCGACCTTGAAGGCGCTGGTGAAGCACCCGCTGACGGACAAGGGCCTGGAAGCGTTTCTCTCGGATTGGGCAAAGACCGGCCAGAAGATCGGCTAATTTTTCGATCTTTAAGAGCAGAAAAAGCCCGGACGGCCACGCCCGGGCTTTTTGTTGGAAAATACCATCCGGATCTTACACTGAAACCCGAAAGTCGGGTGCGGTCAGCGTCTAAAAATCGCGTTTGGATCATTCTTCAGCGTGTGGACCGTGAATTCCTGCAATCGCGCTGTGAGCTCGTTTGGGTCACCCGTGAGCTGCTCGGGTTCAATCGCCTTCCCAACGTTGAAGGTAAACTTCATACCCTTCTTGTTCAGCAATTCGCGGAACAGCGTCATGTCCCGTAATTCTGTGGAATGGCGCGAAAGGAAATAGAACAAGCCGGAATTACGCGCCGAAATGTTCACCGGTACGACCGGAAATTTGTAGCGGCGCGCCAAGGCTACGAAAGAGGGTTGCCAAGGGCGCTCCGTCAATTCGCCTTCATTCCAGAAGGCGATCCGACCCGACGGAAAAAGGACGACGACGCGCTTTTCATGGAAGGCGCGGGCTGTTAATTCGAGCGTTTCCCGGCTTTTGGAATGGCTTTTCTCGCCTGCCCGCCATTCCACGGGAATGATCACATCGCGGAAGCCGGCCGCCACGCGCTGGGCATCCCTATTGGCGAAGATCGCAATATCCTTGCGCACCATTTTCACCAAATCGAAAGCTGCGATTCCGTCGGCGATTCCGGTTGGATGACTTGGCGTAAGAATGACGCCGCCGCTTTTGGGTATGTTTTCCAGTCCATTGACCGTCAAATCAAGCTGCAAGACTTTGCCGATGAAATCGAGGGCCTCCCAACCTGGCAGAGCTTCGATCTGATCTGCCATTTTGACCGCCTGATGGTAATGCATGAGGCGGAAAAGGATGGGCTTGGCGACGGGCCACAGAAAATGGCGCGACAAATTGGTCGTGCGCTCATCAATCAACCGATCGATGATATGGCGTTCGTCGGCGGAAACGAGTTCTGCCGGAAAGCCGCTGACCCCGGTTGTGGCCGTAGGTCGAATCGTCATGACACCGTGTTCCATGAGATAATATGTCGACAATAGGTATGACGTGCGGGTGACGTCACCGTCACCGCAACCCCGCTAATATGCGTGGCCAACATCTTAGTTCGCAACCTGTCCACGAGTCTGGTCGCCTGGAGCCGGTGTGACCTCTTCAATAGGTGCCGATAGCGTCGAAGAGTTGCCGAATCCGGTGGGCTGCGAAAGGTCCTGAGCGATAGAAAGACGAACCAATTCGGCGACTTCGCGTCCGGCACGCAACTGCGCGTCGCGCTCCGCACGCTGGGCGGCAAAACGCTGGCGGGACACATCATAGGAAGCCACAGCCTGACGGTTACCGCGATGGATCACCTTCCCGGACTGTGTATCTGTGATCTCGTAACGCGCGCGCATGGTCACCGTGCCGGCAGTTGGTTCATCTTCGCTCGTGACCTGCACATATGCGGCCGAAGCTGTTGACGATGTCACTGTCAAGGTCACTGAATAACGTGTCGCAGTTTTTTCTTCCGCACCACCGTTTAAAAGAAACACAAGTTGATTGCGAACGATCTGAGCGGGTCGGCTACTCACGGCTTTGACGCTGATTGACGACAGCGGGGTGACTTCGCCAGTCGCAGTGCTGCTCAAGGTGCCGCCGCTTCCATAAAGGGGGCGAACTTGGCAACCCGCAACCAGACCGGCCATCACCACGAAGGCAATAACGCTTGAGATCCATGAAAAGGACGACCCGACAGGCTCCTGATCGTTAGCCAACGACATTCACGATCCTTTGCGGCACCACAATCACCTTTTTCGGCTGGCGACCTTCGAGCGCCTTCTGAACGAAGTCCAGAGCGAGCGTCGCTGCTTCGATTGCAGATTGGTCAGCCTCGCGTGAAATTGTCAAATCACCACGCTTCTTGCCATTCACCTGGATCGGAAGTGTGACATCATTGTCAACCAAATTGGACGGGTCGAATACCGGCCATGAGCGGGCGGCAACCAGATCCTGACCACCGATCGCTTTCCAGCATTCCTCAGCCAGATGCGGCATCATCGGCGCGATCATGGCGATCAGGAAGTCGACAGCTTCGCGGAGGACGGGACTTGCTGAACCGATTTCACCGGCTTGGGTCAATGGTGCCTGCAGCGCGTTGACGAGCTCATAAATGCGCGCCACGGCCTTGTTGAAGGCGAGTTTCTCGATGTCCTCGCCGACGTGCTTCAGCGTACGGTGAGCAATCTTGGCGAGGGCCTGGTCGCGTTCGGAAGGTCCTGAAGGCGTTTTGAGCGCATCCGCCGCTTCGGCGACCAGGCGCCAGATGCGCTGCACGAAGCGATGGGCGGCGTCCGCTCCCGCTTCCGTCCAGATCACGTCGCGCTCGGGCGGCGAATCGCTGATCATGAACAGGCGGGCGGTATCGGCGCCGTAGCTGTCGATGATGTCGTCGGGGTCGACCACATTCTTCTTCGACTTCGACATCTTCTCGATTGAGCCGATCTCGACCGGGGAGCCATCCGACAGAAGCGTCGCAGTGCGCTTGCCATCGACATCCGAAATCTTGATTTCGGCGGGGGTCACCCAGCCGTTCGGACCCTTATAGGTCTCGTGAACCACCATGCCTTGCGTGAACAGGCCCTTGAAGGGCTCGGCCAGGTCGACATGGCCGGTGTCGCGCATGGCGCGGGTGAAGAAGCGCGAATACAGCAGATGCAAAATCGCGTGCTCGATGCCGCCGATATACTGGTCGACCGGCATCCACTCGTTTGCGGCCTTGCGATCCGTCGGCTCGTTTTCCCACGGCGCGGTGAAGCGCGTGAAATACCAGGACGAGTCCACGAACGTGTCCATCGTGTCGGTTTCACGCCGCGCCTCGCCACCGCAGGATGGGCACTTCACGTGTTTCCAGGTTGGGTGGCGATCAAGCGGGTTGCCCGGCGTGTCGAAATCCACGTCGTCAGGCAGCTTGACTGGCAGATCTGGTTTGGGAACAGAAACGATGCCACAGCTTTCGCAATGGATCATGGGTATCGGACAGCCCCAATAGCGCTGGCGCGAGATACCCCAGTCGCGCAAGCGGAAGTTCACCTTGCGCTCACTCATCGGGCGGTTGCCGATGGTAGTTTCGCCCAGTCTGGCTGCGACGGCTTCAAAGGCTTCAACAGGTGTCTTGCCATCGAGGAAGCGCGAATTGATCATCACGCCATCTTCGACATAGGCCTTGTCGCCAATGACAAAGCTCGCGGCGTCGGCGTCTTTCGGCATCACGACTGGAACAACCGGCAGATCGTATTTGCGTGCGAAATCCAGATCGCGCTGGTCGCCGGACGGACAGCCGAAAATGGCGCCTGTGCCGTAATCCATCAGCACGAAATTGGCGACATAAACAGGCAAAGTCCAATCGGGATCGAACGGATGCACCACCCGGATGCCCGTGTCATAGCCCTTCTTTTCCGCCGTCTCGAGCGTTGCAACGGACGTGCCCATGCGCCGGCATTCTTCGGCAAAGGAAGCGAGAGCCGGATCCGACTGTGCTGCCTTTCTCGCCAATGGATGATCAGCGGCAATCGCCATGAAGGAAGCGCCGAAGATCGTATCCGGGCGCGTGGTATAGACTTCCAGCTCGGTTTCACCTTCCGGTGCCGTTCCGCTCGCCAAGGGCCACCGGATCAACAGTCCTTCCGACTTACCGATCCAGTTAGACTGCATGGTGCGGACTTTTTCCGGCCATTGGTCGAGACCGTCCAGTGATTCGAGCAGGTCCTGTGCATAATCGGTGATCTTGAACACCCATTGCGCCAGTTCGCGCTGCTCGACTTCCGCGCCGGAACGCCAACCCCGGCCGTCGATCACCTGCTCATTGGCAAGCACCGTCTGGTCGACCGGATCCCAGTTGACCTTGGAAACCTTGCGCCCAACGAGACCCTTGGCATGGAAATCGACAAACAGCATCTGCTGGCGATGGTAATACTCAACATCGCAGGTCGCGAATTCGCGCGACCAGTCGAGCGACAGGCCCATTGATTTGAGCTGCGTGCGCATCGTGTCGATGTTCTTGTAGGTCCAGTCCTTTGGATGAACCTTGTTCTGCATGGCAGCGTTTTCCGCAGGCATGCCGAAGGCGTCCCAGCCCATCGGGTGCAGAACGTTGAAGCCATTTGCCTTGCGATATCGCGCCAGAACGTCGCCCAGCGTGTAGTTGCGCACGTGGCCCATATGGATGCGCCCTGACGGATAGGGGAACATCTCGAGCACGTAATATTTTGGACGCGGATCGTCGTTCTTCGTTTCGAACAGCTTTGCCGCGTCCCAGGCTTCCCGCCATTTGGGTTCGGCTGCACGAGGATTATAGCGTTCGACAGGCATGGAATGGTCTTTCGTTCAGTCGGCGGCATCAATAAGGTGCCAGCCAAATCTTGCAAGCCATTCTTGTTGCTTTGCGAGGATGGTCAGGCAGCGCGCAGTTCCGATGATGGCTGTCAGAGACGTTGCCATCCAAGCAGGCGACAGGCCGCGATCGCTTGACGGCGCCCTGCATTCCAGCCCAAACCGCTCCAGCCAAGGATCTTACGGAAAGTTTATGTCGGACGCTGTCGCCAATCTGAAAGCCATTCTGAACAACATTGCGGATGTCGAACTTCAGGCCGATCGTCGGGCTGGAGAAACCAGCCTTGTTGCGGTTTCCAAGACTTTTGAAGCCGATGCGATTCGTCCCGTTCTCGAAGCTGGGCAGCGTGTTTTTGGAGAAAACAAGGTTCAGGAAGCGCAGGGGAAATGGCCGCATTTGAGGACTGATTTTCCTGATGTCGAGCTGCGTCTGATCGGGCCGTTGCAATCCAACAAGGCGAAAGATGCGGTGGCCTTGTTCGATGTGATCGAAACGGTGGACCGCGAAAAGATCGCGGCGGAGTTGGCCAAGGAGATCGAAAAGCAGGGCAAACCGGTTCGGCTTTATGTGCAGGTCAATACCGGTTCAGAGCCGCAAAAGGCCGGAATTGCACCGGTTTCAGCGGTCGAATTCGTCAATCGCTGCCGTGAAGTTCACGGGCTGGAGATTGAGGGATTGATGTGTATTCCGCCAGCGGGCGAGAACCCCGGACCGCATTTTGCGTTGCTGGCAAAGCTTGCGAAAGAGGCCGGTTTGCAACGACTTTCGATGGGCATGTCGGGCGATTTCGAGATCGCGGTCGCCTTTGGCGCGACGTCCGTGCGCGTCGGTTCGGCCATTTTCGGTGCTCGATAAACCGCAATTTGATGATTTGGCAAAGCGATTTGGTGATTTGGGCCGACAGATTCGGCCCAAATCACGATTTGGCGAAGCTTATTCGTCGGCAGAAACGATCTTGCCGTCTTCCCACTTGAACAATGAGAAGCTCGGCGAAGACAGATCGCCGGTTTCGCCATAGGTCAGATCGCCGATCGCGGTCTTGATCGGCTGACCGTCCTTCAATGCCGTTGCGACAGCTTCGGCGTCATCGGCACTCCCTGCTTTTTCAATTCCGGCCTTCAGAACCTCTACCGCAGCGTAAGCATTCAGCGTGAAGGCTTCGGCCGGGATGTTCTTGTCCTGAAGCGCCTTGATCGCCTCACCGGAGGCCGGGTTCTTGGACGCGTCGCTGGCGTTGGTGAACAAGGTGCCGGCAGCGGCTTCATTGCCGATCGACCAGAATTCGGTGTTGGACAGACCTTCGCCGCCGATGATCGTGGCGTTGACCGAAGCATCCTTCAGCTGACGGGCCAGAAGACCGCCTTCCGGGTGATAGCCACCGAAATAGATCACATCGACATTTTCCGACTTCAAGCGGGCGATGAGGGCAGAGAAATCCTTTTCGCCCGGGGTGAGGGCGTTGTAGAAGACTTCTTCCAAGCCGCCTTCATTGATGCCGGTCTTGAAGGCATCCGCCAGGCCCTTGCCGTAAGTGCCGTTGTCGTGAACGATCGCGACGCGCTTGTCCTTGAGGTTTTTCAGGACGTAATCGGCGGCGACTTCAGCCTGCTGGTCATCGCGACCGCAGGTGCGCAGCACATTGGTGAGACCGCGATTGGTGAGATCCGGGGCAGTGGCCGTCGGCGTGACCATCACGACACCGTTTTCGGCGAACACATCGGATGCGGCCATCGCGACACCCGACGTCACGGGGCCGACCACGAATTTGATACCATCGGCCACCAGATTGTTGGCCGCCGAAACGCCCTGTGCCGGATCGCCGGCGTCGTCGGCCAGTTTCAGCACGACCTGCTCGCCATTGATGCCGCCATTTGCGTTGATTACGGCCACTGCGGTTTCAGCGCCGTCTTTCACCTGTGCGCCGTAAGCGGCGACCGGCCCGGTGAGCGGGGCAATCAAACCAACGGTGATATCGGCTTGAGCCGCCGACATGAAGGAGAGGGACGAGGCAAAAGCCACGCCCGCTAAAAGAATCTTGCGCATTTCCTGCTCCACTACGTTTTTTGCGAACGGAGATTTGAAGTCCGATCCAGGCACGATGGCTACGCCAAGGCTTGCCGGGATGCAATCGACCAGTCAGCGAAGTCGGGTCGTCCAGCAGAAGGCGGTTGGAGCGCTTGCAGAAGCAAAATCCGCTTCCATCTTTAGATGCGGACGGCCAACCGTCATTTTGTTATCGCTTCTTCATCCTCGCCAGTTGTAAAACCGCAAGGAATTTTCCCATGAAATATAATCAAATGGGCCGCACCGGCCTTTTCGTTTCCGAAATCTGCCTCGGCACCATGACCTTCGGCCAGCGCGACCAGAATGGCATGTGGGGCCAGATCGCCGGTCTTGA
Organism: Pseudomonadota bacterium; assembly: GCA_023422735.1. GTDB lineage: Bacteria > Pseudomonadota > Alphaproteobacteria > Rhizobiales > Rhizobiaceae > Tianweitania. The sequence goes on along the minus strand of JAFAGL010000291.1, from coordinate 7,596 downwards.
CCAAGACGGCGTCAACCAGGTCGTTGAACGCGCTCTTTCCAAAGGCGTCAATTTCATCGATACCGCCAATATCTATTCCTTTGGCGAATCCGAGCGTCTGCTTGGACAGGCGCTGATCGATCTCGACGTGGCGCGGGAGGATGTTGTCCTTGCGACCAAGGTGCATGGACCGATGGGGGAGAAGCCCAACCAGCGCGGCTCCTCGCGGGGCCATATCATGGACTCGGTGGAACAAAGCCTGGAGCGCCTTCAACTCGATCATATCGACCTTTTCCAGCTGCACGGGACCGACACTGTTACGCCGATCGACGAAACGCTGCGTGCACTCGATGATCTGGTTTCAAGCGATCTGGTTCGCTATGTCGGCGTGTCCAACTGGCAGGCCTGGCGCATCGCCAAGGCGCTCGGCATTTCGGAACGGAAGGATTATGCGCGCTTTGAAACGGTCCAGGCTTATTACTCGATCGCCGGGCGTGATCTCGAACGCGAGATCGTGCCGCTTTTAAACGAAGAAAAGCTCGGCCTGATGGTATGGTCGCCTTTGGCGGGCGGTTTGTTGTCCGGAAAATACGGACCGGGCGCACCAGACGGTGCAGAAGGACGGCGCAAGAATTTCGACTTCCCGCCTGTCGACACGGACAAAGCCTGGCCGATCGTGGCAGCCATGCGTGACATTGCAGCCAGGCACCAGTCGGATGTAGCGACGGTGGCACTGGCTTATCTTCTGGCCAAACCTTTTGTGATGAGCGTGATCGTCGGCGCCAGCCGGATGGACCAACTGGATCAAAATCTCGCCGCCGTCGATCTGACACTGGATCACGATGATCTGGCGCGTCTTGACGAGATCAGCAAGCTCACGCCCGAATATCCCGGCTGGATGCTGGATCGCCTGGGTTCGGGCCGCCCGCCGGAGCCTTTCAAGCCGCAGGATTGAAAAGCAAACGAAGAAACGCGCCGTAGTGATGTGTGAGTGAAGCGGCTCAAACTGTCGACAAACCCCGTCATCATGATGGGGTTTGTCGTCTCGTGATGTCGCCGCGCGAGAGATGGTCGCGCGCGAGATGATGGAAAGTCAGGCGTGACCTGGAAGGCCTGACACGATTTAATCGTCGCTTGCGGCCCGACGCACGATTTCGTGAAAGCTGTCGCGCTGCCCCGGCACGTCCTCAGACACAACAAGCGCGAGCTGCTGCTCGTCGAAAAGCTTGAACCATTCGTCCCATTCAACCAGTTCGATACCGCCGGCATTCACTGGTCGTTCGGCCTGATCGTTATCGTTATAAGCGTGCTGGCCGAAGACGAGGCGCAGCATGGGCTGGGTGCCAGCAGCCGGCGAAATATCCACCACGGCGGGAAAACCGGAACGTGCCGCCGCCCAATCGCGGATGCTTTCGTGATCGGTGAGCGTCTTCGTATCGGCCATCGAATTGTCCTTTTCCAATAACGTTATCGCGAATTGCAGGCAACCGAACGTCGGCATGCCCACTTTATTCACGGTGGCAACGCGCGAATACGAGATCCGGTTTCCTGAACCTGGGCTGGCTGCGAAGGAAACTTGCGTTAACGTTCCTTTCGTCGCTTCAATGCTAGACCTCGTCAAAAGGTATCCTGGCCAATGAGTGGCGGTGGTTTCATCCTGGCGATTAACCTGTCGGTGGCGACCCTGATCGCCGCCGCGTTTTCGTTCATAGCGGCCTATGACAATCGGGCAGCTGCGCCGCGCTGGATCGCTTTGAGCTATGGTCTCGGCATTGCCTATGTTCTGCTGGAATTTGCCGTCGGATTGTTTTCCGGTTCCAAGATTCTGGTTGTTGCCGCTTATATGAGTTTCGCCTTCGGGCTGGCCTGCATGAATGTCGGGATTGCCCGCAAATACGGACAACCGCTTCCCAAACTCGTTTTGACCGGCTTGTTGGTACTGTCTTTGGCGACCATCCTTTGGCACAAAGGCGCGCCGCAGCTCTTTTTCTGGCCGATGCTGTTTTACCAGTTGCCCTATGCGCTGCTGCATCTGCCGGCCGCCTTCATTGTCTTGCGCAGCCCGAAAACCGGTGTTCTGGATTATCTCCTGGTGGCGATCTTGCTGGGCAGCGCAGTCCATTTCCTATCGAAGCCGATGATAGCCCTGGCTATCGGCACGATGGGCGACACGCCAAGCGCTTATATGACGACCGAATATGCGCTGTTTTCCCAAACGATCAGCGCGATCTTCTTTTTGACGCTCGCGCTCACGATCATGATTATCATGATGCGCGACATGCTTGGCGCCATGGCACTGAAATCGGAAACCGATTCGCTTTCGGGAACCTTCAATCGCCGCGGCTTCGAAGAAAAAGCCGCAGTCGCATTGCGCAATCATGCGATGTCGCAAACACCCGTTGCCATGATCCTGAGCGATCTCGATTATTTCAAATCCGTCAACGACACCTATGGGCATGCAACAGGCGACATGGTGATCACCGCCTTTGCCCGTTTGCTGACGCAGGCATCCAATGACGGCCAGATCATCGGTCGTGTCGGCGGCGAGGAATTCGCCATCCTTTATCCGCGCGCGAATCTGCAGCTTGCCCGCAGTTTCGCGGAAGACCTGCGCGTCCGATTCGCGGCACTTCCCATTGAAGGCGCTCCGAGCGGCCGGCTTTTCACCGCAAGTTTCGGCGTGGCCATGTTCCGGCCCCGCGAAAGCATCCAGGATTTGATGGCGCTTGCGGATGTCGCGCTTTACGCTGCCAAGACAGCGGGGCGTGATTGCGTTCGCGTTATGCCGATCACCACCGAAAACAGCCCCGACACGCCGCGTCATGCACAAATCGGCTGAATGGCGCATTTTTCATTCGATTGAACTGGGCGGCGGCAATTGACAGGGTTCGGCGGATAGAAGATCAAACATCCATGAGCGATACGCCTTCAACCGACATCACCCTGCTTCAGTTTCGCGACGCGCTGGAGCTTGCCCCCCTTCTGGCCGCTTATGCACAGGCGCTCAAGCGCGGTGCGCCACGCCGGCCGGACCATTATTATGCAGAGATGCTGTTGCAGGACCGTTCTGCCGAAGTCCTGGGCGCACGCGTGGACAACAAGCTTGTCGGCTTCATGATCTTTACCGATCTTCCCGAGCCAGTTTCGGGCATGCGCTATGGCATGGCCGACCATGTTTTCGTGGATCAGGATTTTCGCGGCAAAGGGATTGCCAAGGCAATGGTCGATGTTCTGGCCGACTTCGGTCACGAACGTGGCTGGCGCCGTTTGATCTTGAACGCGCCGCGCCAGCCGGAAGACGGTCGCAAACTATATGAACAGGTTGCCGCGCCGGCCGACTGGACAAGCTATCTGATCGATTTCGGCGCCAGATAGGACAGCTGGCCGATCACAGATTGATCCTGACCGTCGAGCGGCGTAGTCCTTCCCGCGATGAAACCGAATCACGATCACGGGCGGTTGCCCCGCAACGTGGTGGCGATGCTTGCGCTGTCGATTTTGGCTGCAGCTTGCGTGGCTGCCGAGCAACCAAGCACCGACGCCGCCAGCAACGCGGCAGGCACAGTGTCTCAACCCCGAATGGCGACCTATAATTGCGGTGAAGACGGCTCAATCACCGTTGAAAGTCTGGGAAGTGCGGTTCGCGTGCTGGGCACGGACGGCGCTTCGATCGACCTGCCTGCTTCGCCGCCAACCCAGCGCGTGCGATTCGGCGGCTCGAACCAGGCTATCGTTCTGGAAGATGGCGAAGCGCTTTACATGGTGTCGGGCAAGCCCACGCTGAGTTGCACGGGCAGCTGAGGCGGCTGCAAACGAGCCAAATCGATTGAAGCGGCGCGTGCGCCCATTCCGGACCCGTTTCGTCATATTTCAGAGCGACACAATTTCGCTCCAAACAGCTGTTTGGGGCTTTGACGCGCTGCAAAAACCGCACTAAGACACCCCCCAGCCAATGTCGCAATCCGTAGGGCCGGCGCCGGTTTACCGGTTCGACAGGTCCGAACTGGGAAAGTCATGAGCCGACAGACCACTGCCCGCGCGCGGCCTTTATCGCCGCATCTCACCATTTATCGTATGCCCATCACAGGCGTGATGTCGATCGTTCACCGCATCACAGGCGGCGCGCTTTATTTCGGCACGCTTCTCGTGGTGTGGTGGCTGGTTGCTGCGGCGACCTCCGAAAGCGCCTTCAACACCGTTCAGTGGATCTATGGCTCCTGGTTCGGGCTGCTGGTTCTGTTCGGATACAGCTGGGCCCTGATGCACCACATGCTGGGCGGCATCCGCCATTTCATCTGGGACACCGGGCATGCGCTCGAAAAGCGAACCGCTTCGAAGCTCGCCTGGGCGACGCTGATCGGCTCCCTGTCCCTGACTGTTGTCTTGTGGATCGTCGGCGTCGTCGCGCGGGGAGGTTTGTGATGGCCGATATGCGTACCCCGCTTGGCCGCGTTCGCGGTCTCGGTTCGGCGAAATCCGGCACCGAACATTTCTGGATGCAGCGCGTCACGGCGGTTGCCAACATGGTGCTGACGCTGTTCTTCGTCGGGCTTGTGATTGCGCTCAGCAATGCGGATTACGCCACCACGCGCGCAGCACTTTCGCATCCCCTCGTGGCCTTGATCCTTCTTGGTGGCCTGTTGTCGGTATTTTACCATATGCGGCTCGGCATGCAGATCATCATCGAGGATTATGTTCATGCCGAAGGCGCAAAGCTCATTCTCTTCATGCTCAACATCTTCTTCACTGCGGGCTTGGCGATTGCCGTCGCCTTTTCGCTGTTGAAGCTTTCTTTCGGAGGCTGACGCACGATGGCGACAGCACAAGCAAACCAGCCTTATCAGTTTGTCGACCACAAGTTCGACGTGGTTGTCGTGGGTGCCGGCGGCGCCGGTCTGCGCGCAACGCTCGGCATGGCCGAACAGGGCCTGCGCACGGCCTGCATCACCAAGGTCTTCCCGACCCGTTCCCATACGGTCGCGGCACAAGGCGGCATTGCCGCATCCTTGCAGAATATGGGGCCGGACTCCTGGCAATGGCACCTTTACGACACCGTGAAGGGGTCCGACTGGCTGGGCGATGTCGACGCCATGGAATATCTGGCGCGTGAAGCGCCCGCAGCCGTTTACGAGCTCGAACATTACGGCGTTCCGTTTTCGCGTACCGAAGAGGGCAAGATTTATCAGCGCCCGTTCGGCGGCCACATGATGAATTATGGCGACGGACCGCCCGTGCAGCGCACTTGCGCGGCTGCCGACCGCACCGGCCACGCCATTTTGCACACGCTTTACGGTCAATCGATCAAGAACAACGCGCAGTTCTTCATCGAATATTTCGCGCTCGACCTCATCATGGACGACGATGGCACCTGCACGGGTGTCGTTGCCTGGAACCTGGATGACGGGACGATCCATCGCTTTTCCGCCAAGATGGTGGTCCTGGCGACGGGCGGGTATGGCCGCGCTTATTTTTCTGCGACATCCGCGCATACCTGCACCGGCGATGGCGGCGGCATGGTTGCGCGTGCGGGCCTGCCTTTGCAGGACATGGAATTCGTCCAGTTCCATCCGACCGGCATTTACGGCGCCGGTTGTTTGATCACCGAAGGCGCGCGCGGCGAAGGCGGTTATCTCGTCAATTCCGAAGGCGAGCGCTTCATGGAGCGTTATGCTCCTTCGGCCAAGGATCTCGCTTCGCGCGACGTGGTTTCGCGCTGCATGACCATGGAAATCCGCGAAGGTCGCGGCGTGGGCAAGAACAAGGATCATATCTTCCTTCACCTTGACCATCTCGATCCTGCGGTTCTTCACGAGCGTTTGCCGGGTATTTCGGAAAGCGCCAAGATCTTTGCCGGCGTCGATGTCACCAAAGAGCCGATCCCGGTTCTTCCGACCGTGCATTACAATATGGGGGGCATCCCGACCAATTACTGGGGCGAGGTCCTCAATCCGACGCCGGAACAACCCGATCGCGTGACACCGGGCTTGATGGCGGTGGGCGAAGCCGGCTGTGCTTCGGTTCACGGCGCCAACCGGCTTGGTTCGAACTCGCTGATCGATCTGGTTGTGTTCGGCCGTGCGGCGGCGATCCGCGCCGGTCAGGTGATCGACCGTGAAGCGGCGATCCCGGCGCCAAATCAGGCGTCCGTCGACAAGATCATGGCCCGTTTCGATCGTCTGCGTTATGCCAGCGGCGCGCAGCCGACTGCCAAGCTGCGCGAAAAGATGCAGCGCGCCATGCAGGAAGACGCCGCCGTGTTCCGCACGCAGGAGTCGCTTGAAAACGGCTGCCAGCGCATTTCCGAAATCTGGAAGGAACTGCCGGACATCAAGGTCACCGACCGTTCGCTGATCTGGAATTCCGATCTGATGGAAACGCTGGAACTCGAAAACCTGATGGCAAACGCCATATGTACGGTTTACGGGGCAGAAGCGCGCAAGGAAAGTCGCGGCGCCCATGCACGCGAGGATTTCGACAAGCGCGACGATGCCAACTGGCGCGTTCACACGCTCGCGCATCTCGATCCGGATGGCACGGTTTCGCTGTCTTACCGGCCGGTGCATGTCGACCCGCTGTTGAAGCAGGAAGACGGCGGCATCGATCTGGCCAAGATCGCGCCGAAAGCGCGCGTGTACTGATCGGAGAAAGTCATGGTTGAACTTACCCTCCCAAAGAATTCGCAGATCAGCACCGGAAAAACCTGGCCGAAGCCGGAAGGCGCGACCAATCTGCGCGAATACAAGATCTATCGCTGGTCGCCGGATGATGACGAAAATCCGCGTATCGACACTTATCATGTCGATGTCGACGATTGCGGCCCGATGGTTCTCGACGCCCTTTTGTGGATCAAGAACAATGTCGATCCGACGCTGACCTTGCGTCGCTCGTGCCGCGAAGGCATTTGCGGCTCTTGTGCGATGAATATCGACGGCTCGAACACGCTGGCCTGTACCAAAGGTGCCGATGACATTTCGGGCGCCGTCAAGATCTATCCCCTGCCGCATATGCCGGTGGTGAAAGATCTGGTGCCGGATCTGACCGTGCCTTATGCGCAGTTGACGTCGATCGAGCCTTATTTGAAAACCGTTTCGCCCGAGCCGGCTAAGGAATGGCTGCAAAGCCATGATGATCGCCAAAAGCTCGACGGGCTTTACGAGTGCATCCTGTGCTTCTGCTGCCAGACATCCTGCCCGAGCTATTGGTGGAATGGCGAGCGTTATCTCGGTCCCGCCATTCTGTTGCAGGCCTATCGCTGGCTGATCGATTCGCGCGATGAAGCCAAGGGCGAACGGCTCGACAATCTCGAAGACCCGTTCCGTCTTTATCGCTGCCACACGATCATGAATTGCGCGCAAACCTGTCCAAAAGGTCTGAACCCGGCCAAGGCGATCGCGGAAATCAAGAAAATGATGGTTGAACGCAGCGTTTAGCGATCGCTTTTTCTTTGCACGCCTGCGGCAATGCGGTCGCGGAAATCAAGAAAATGATGGTTGCGCGCAGCGTTTAGCGATCACCGACTTCCAAAACGACTAGCGCCGGTGTTTCTTCTGGCGCTTTTCACTTCGGTCGCCGTCTGTTAAAGGCAACCGTAACAACGGGTACGCTTCCCGCAACATT
>JAFAGL010000068.1 GCA_023422735.1 Pseudomonadota bacterium | reverse complement strand
CTGCTCGGGCGGCGGACACAAAGGTCGGTGAAAATTCAAAAAACTGAGCAGATTCAACAACTCCGCAGGCATGGATCATGCGCACGGCGACATCGGCCTCTGCTTCGGAAAAGCGCGACAAGTCAGCTTCTGCGCGGATGATTTCGAAGCTTTTTTCGTAAATCGCGTCGCCGCTCTTGATGTAGTCCGTGGTCATGAAGCCCGCTGCAAGGGTGGTTTGCTCATCAGCATTTCGCTGAATTCTTGCGGTAGCACTATCCCGTTCGCGACGATCTTGCGAGAGCCGGCTGCGCCAATTACCGAAATGAAGCGACCTGTGGGTTTCGAACACTGCTTTTCGCAACCCGAAATATGCAAATTACCCGGCAAATTTTGCCCTTTTGGGTATTTGGCGGCGATAATTGCGGCAAGGCTGTGCGTATCGAGATGCGCGGAGGCACATGCCGGTGCTCCGGCACAGGCAACGATTCGCAAACGCGGATCATCCGGGCGGGAAATGACAGGTAAGGTAGCAACCTGATCGATGGCATCTCTGGCGCTCCTATGATCCGGGCAAAGCAGAAGGATCATCCTGTCCGGCGCGAGACGCAGTTCGGTGATGCCGAGGCTCTGCAGCGTCGTGCAAAGAGCAATCAGGGTTTCGGAGTTCGCCGAGCCGAAGGGCAAAGCGATGACTGCGGCGGTGCGCTTGTCTGCGAGCGGCAGAATGTCGCCGGGTTTCACTGTGCGATGCGTCGCTTCATGGCTGACTGTATCCGCAATTGGCGCGAATTCATCCGGGAGCAAATCACGACCCCGCGCTTGCTTTCCCGCCGACGCAATTTTGCGAAGGAGTTCGATGACGCAGGCGGTCGCTTCGGTCGTGTGATGGATGGCGAGTGGCGTAGCCGTTTCGGCATTGCCTGCAAGCGCGACCTGCCAAGTGTCCGCATCCAATGCAGTCAACCGGATATCTGCTTTGACGCCGCCCAGCATTGAGGCGCCGCCACCATCGACGACAACAGAAACCTTCGGACCAAGCTCGCCTGCGAAATCGGCAGAGCCGCTTTTAATGGCATCCGCAAGCTGGCGCGGATCGGCGCGTTCTTCCGGGCAAAGGCCGGCTAATGGAGCGATGTCGATCGGCAAGCCGGTGCGGATCGACACGTCGATCGCTTCGACGGCGGCATTCATGCTGGAAACGGTTTCCGCACGCAGGCCACGGATCTGCAGATTTCCCCGCGAGGTTACTTCCAGCATGCCATTGCCGAAACGCTGCGCGGCCTTGGCAATTTCTGTGAGACTGGAAAGCGAGATCGCGCCGTTGGTCAGATTGATACGCGCGAGAAGGCCATCCCCGGTGGGCATCGGTTCGGACAATGTTGGACAGACGCCGCGCTGGCGATGGGGGACCACCGTGGTCATGCAGCCACCTCTCCCGCCTGGGCCTCGGCGATCAGTTCCGCGAGATCATCATCGATCGAATTGCGAAGCGGATGCCAAAGGCCACGTTTCTTGGCGGATGCAAAACGCTCGGCGATGAAACGTGCTGCGGCAGGATTTTCACGCAGAAGAAAAGCACGCACCGTCTCATCTTCAACGTAAGCCGCATGCAGATCGCCAATCAGGTGGCCGGGCACGGCATCGGTGGTTTCCGCGAAGCCGACGAGGCGATCAACCGTTTCGGCAAATTCGGAAGCGCCGCGCGGACCGTGGCGCATCTGCCCTGCAATAAAGCGCGGATTGAGAGCGCGCGCGCGGACGGTGCGGGTGATCGTCTGGGCGAGCGAGCGTGCTTTCGGCGCTTCGGCTTTCGTTGTGTCGAGCACGATCAGATCAGCCTTGCCGCCCAACGCTTTTACCGCCGCCGCAAAACCGCCGATGAAAGCCACATCGGCAGACCCTTCCAATATATCGCGGCCGGGATCATCTGCACTGTGAACGAGCAGATCGGCTTCTGCCAGCCGTTGCGCAAAACTTGTATCCTCATGGCCTTCGCCGTCTGCACCGCCAAACGCATAAGCGGCACCGTCGAGATAGGCCTGACCCAGTTCTGAGCGTTCGTCCCAGTCTCCCGACTGGAGCTTGTCTTCCACGCCCGAACCATAGGTGCCGGGGGCTGAACCGAAGATGCGCGCGGCACGTTCGCCTTTGCGGCGTGAAGCTGCGAGCGGATTCTCGCCTTCGGCTTCATCGCGGACGGCAACCGCCGACACCGCTGCATCAAGCAGCGCGATCTGCGTCGCAAACATATCCCGGAAGAGGCCCGAAATGCGCCAAGTGACATCCACGCGCGGCCGACCAAGCCTGGCCGGCGGCAAGACTTCAATGCCGGTGACGCGACCCGTTGCCGGATCCCATTGCGGGCGGCACCCCATCAGCGCCAGCCCTTGAGCGATTTCCTCGCCGCCGGTGCGCAAGGAGGCGCTGCCCCAAAGGTCGATCACAAGAGACCGCGGCCAGTCGCCATGGTCCTGACAATAATTGCGAAGCACTTCGGCAGCTGCCTTCTCGCCCAATTGGAATGCCGTCGGCGTGGGCAGCGTGCGCGGATCGGAAGTAAAGAGATTGCGGCCGGTGGGAAGCACATCGGTACGACCGCGCGCTGGCGCTCCCGACGGACCGGGGCGAAGATGCCGACCGTCCAACGCATCCAGCAAGGCGGCCCGTTCGGCCTCCGCGCTTTTGATCCGAATGGCATCATCGCCTTCGCTGCGCCCAAAAATGTGCAACCCGTCCTTAACGGCGAAATCTTTTAGATCACAAAGCCATGCGTCGATCTGCACAAGTGCTGCATCAGCATCATCGGCGGCATCCACGCCAGCTTCACCGGCCATTCCGGTTTTCTGCGCGGTTTCCACGATGAGTTGGGCCAGCCGATCGCGACGGCGGCGGTCGAGACCATCCGCCTGCGAATATTCATCGACCAACCGTTCCAGCTCCTGCTGTTCGGACGACAGCCCGGCACCTTCCAACGGAGGTGTCAGATGGCCGATCGTGACGGCTGCAATGCGGCGCTTCGCCTGGGCAGCTTCGCCCGGATTGGAAACGATGAACGGGTAGATGACGGGCAGACCGCCGGTGACGATTTCGGGAAAGCAATTTTGCGACAAAGCGGCGGTCTTACCGGGCAGCCATTCCAGCGTGCCATGCGCGCCGA
>JAFAGL010000274.1 GCA_023422735.1 Pseudomonadota bacterium | reverse complement strand
ATCGACGCTTGTTTAAACGCGCTCCAGCGCAACAGCGATACCCTGGCCCACGCCGATGCACATGGTTGAAAGCGATCGCTTTCCGCCGCCCAGCTGCAGTTCAAGCGCGGCCGTGCCGGTGATGCGCGCGCCGGACATGCCGAGCGGGTGCCCCAACGCGATGGCGCCGCCATTCGGGTTGACGCGCGGATCGGCATCTTCGATCCCTAGTTCGCGAAGCGTTGCGAGACCCTGAGACGCGAAGGCCTCGTTGAGTTCGATTACATCGAAATCCGATTGCTGGAGGCCAAGGCGCTGCATCAGCTTCTCAGCCGCCGGAGCCGGACCAATGCCCATGATACGCGGCGGCACGCCTGCAGCTGCCCCGCCGAGAACGCGGGCAATGGGAGTCAGTCCGTATTTCTTCGCTGCCTCCGCCGAAGCCAGTACAAGGGCAGCTGCACCGTCATTTACACCGCTCGCATTACCGGCCGTCACGGTGCCATCCTTGCGAAAAGGCGTTGGCAACTTGGCGAGTGCTTCGGCAGTCGTTGCGCGTGGATGCTCGTCCTTGTCCACGATCACGGGATCGCCCTTGCGTTTCGGAATGGTGACGGAAACGATTTCCTTGGCCAGACGTCCATTGGCCTGCGCTGCGGCTGCCTTGTCCTGCGAGCGCAAGGCGAACAGGTCCTGATCGGCGCGGCTGATCTTGTAATCTTCCGCGACATTCTCACCGGTTTCGGGCATTGAATCGACGCCATACTGCGCTTTCATCAAGGGATTGACGAAGCGCCAGCCGATCGTGGTGTCATGGATTTCGGCAGCACGGGAAAAGGCAGTTTCAGCCTTCGGCATCACGAATGGCGCGCGGGACATGCTTTCGACGCCACCGGCGATCATCAATTCCGCTTCGCCTGCGCGGATGGCGCGCGCCGCTGAAATCACAGCGTCCATGCCAGAGCCACACAAGCGGTTGATCGTGCTGCCGGGCACCGAAACCGGAAGGCCGGCAAGGAGCAGTGACATGCGCGCGACGTTGCGATTGTCCTCTCCGGCCTGGTTGGCGCAACCAAAGATCACGTCATCGACAGCGCCCCAATCAACGCCGGCATTCCGCTCCATCAGTGCCTTTAAGGGGATAGCGCCGAGGTCATCGGGACGAACGGAAGACAGCGAGCCCCCGAAACGGCCGATCGGTGTGCGGACATAGTCACAGATGAATACGTCGATCATCCTGGTTCCTTCAAAGTGATGGCACGTCAAGCGCTGCAACAGCGTCTTCGATATGTAGCGGCGCGCCGGTCATCGCTTGCAATTCGTCGAGCGACATCGCTGCAAGCTTTTCGCGCAAAACGAACTGACCATCCTTGATGTCGATCACCGCATGACTTGTGTAAACGCGCGTGACGCATTGCACGCCCGTGAGCGGAAAGGTGCAGGCTTCAACGAGCTTTGGCTCATTCTTCTTTGTCAGATGTTCGGTCACCACGAAAATCTGTTTCGCGCCATGCACGAGATCCATCGCTCCGCCCACCGCAGGCACGCCCTTGCTGCCAACGCGCCAATTCGCGAGGTCGCCGGTTTGCGAAATCTGGTAAGCGCCGAGAATGGCGACATCCAAATGCCCGCCGCGCACCATGGCGAAGCTGTCTGCATGGTGGAAAAAGGATGCGCCGGGGTTGAGCGTGACCGCCTTTTTCCCGGCATTGATCAGATCCCAGTCCTCTTCGCCTTCAGGCGGTGCGGCGCCGAAATCGAGAATGCCGTTTTCGGTATGGAAGATGGCCTGCCGACCGTCCGGCTGGTATCGGGCCACCATTTCGGGAAAGCCGATGCCCAGATTGACATAGGCTCCGTCGGCGATGTCCTGTGCAGCTCGCCATGCAATCTGTGCGTTTGAAAGCTTGATATCGTCGCGTGGATTGACGGTCATTGGTAAGTCGCTCCGTTGCGGATAAGCAGTTCTTCCTGTTGCGGATCGGAAACTTCGACCACGCGGTCGACGAAAATGCCAGGTGTGATGACCTGCTCGGGGTCGATCCCGCCCAGCTCCACTATGCGCGAAACCTGCGCAATGGTTGTTGTTGCGGCCATGCACATCAAAGGATTGAAGTTTCGCCCGGCCAGCCGGTAGGTCAGGTTGCCATGGCGGTCGCCCAGCTCCGCCTTGACCAGAGCGAAATCTGCCTTGAGCCAACGTTCCTGTACATATGAGCGACCGTCGAATTCAGCAATCGGCTTGCCTTCAGCGAGTTCGGTGCCGAATGCCGTGGGCGTGAAGAAGGCCGGAATGCCCGCGCCGCCTGCACGAATACGCTCGGCAAGTGTGCCTTGCGGCACCAGTTCGAGTTCGATCTTTCCTGCAAGATAGGTGTCGGTAAACGCGCGAGGGTCCGACGAACGCGGAAACGAGCAGACCATCTTGCGAACCAGCCCGGCGTCGATCATGGCAGCGATGCCAATTCGGCCATTGCCGGCATTGTTGTTGATGACCGTGAGGTCTTTAGGACCGTGATCGATCAGCGCATGAATGAGTTCAATCGGCGCGCCCGCGCCTCCGAACCCGCCGATCATGATCGTTGCGCCATCGCCGATTTGGCTCACAGCTCCAGCGAGACTGTTGATGGTTTTGTCCATCTGGTCCTCCATCTATCTTTCGCCTGACTATCGGCAGCGAAACTGGACCGCAATGTAAATGTGCGATAATCGACATTTGTACGAATAACGCACGAACCGGCGAGAGTGTTGTGGTCAGCGACAAAGATCTGATGGGGGGATTTGCCAAAGGCCTGAAGGTCATGACCTGCTTTGCGGCGGATCGGCAGCGCGTCACCATAGCCGAGGCGGCAGGCCTTTGCGGATTTGACCGGGCGACGACCCGACGCTGTCTCCTCACTTTGGCCGAATCGGGCCTAGCCAGCTACGACGGCAAATATTTCACCTTGACCCCGAAAGTCCTTCGATTGGGCCATGCCTGGCTATCGGCCGCGCCGTTGCCTACAATTTTGCAGCCTCATCTGGATGAGCTTGCGCAAAAGGTCGGCCAAAGCGCGTCGGCTTCCGTGCTGGATAATCAGGAAGTGGTGTATATCGCGCGCGCCGCGCAAACTCGCGTGATGTCGATCAATCTGATGCCAGGATCTCGCTTGCCGGCTTGCAGTGCTTCGATGGGTCGCGTTCTTCTGGCAAGCCTGCCGGAAAAACATGCGCGCGAAATCATCGAAGCATCTGTTCTTCAGCGCTATACGGTGAATACGTTGACCGAACCTGCCGCGTTGATGAAAGCCGTCGCAAAGGTCAGGGAAACTGGTTTTGCATTGATCGATCAGGAACTTGAGCTTGGTTTATGCTCGATTGCCGTTCCTGTTTTCAACCGCGTCGGCCAAACCGTCGCGGCCATCAATATCGGGGTCTCAGCGGCAGTATGTCCGGCAAGCGATTTGGCGTCGCGATTTCTTGAGCCATTGCAGGAAACGCAATATCGTTTGCGCGAAGTGCTGCCCGCCTAGAACGGACCGCCTTGTCTATAACTAATAGGTTATGGATTTGGAGGATGAATTCATTTTCATTCGGACAGCATTTGTAAAAAATCAAGTCGCGTCGTCTTGGGTGGATCGCGCGCATGCTGTGGAGGAACACATGAAGAAATATATTCTGGCGGGCATGGCATTTGCGCTGATGGGAAGCGCAGCTTTTGCCGACACGATCAAGGTGGGAGTGGTTGGGCCGTTCTCCGGCCCGGCAGCGCTCCAGGGGCGTAATTTCCAGGCGGGCGTTGAAGCCTGGCTTGCGATGAACGGCAATAAGGTCGGGGATCACGACATCGAAATCGTTTATCGCGATCTGCCAGCGCCGGATCCAGGCCAGTCGGCGGCACTGACGCAGGAGCTGGTCGTGGGTGAGGGTGTCCA
>JAFAGL010000270.1 GCA_023422735.1 Pseudomonadota bacterium | reverse complement strand
ATATATTCGGACATGTCGAAACGCAGGAGTTCACAGCCCAGAGAGGCCGCCAGTTGTTTGGCGACTTCTGTCTTGCCGACGCCGGTGGGGCCTGAGAAGAGATATGAGCCAATTGGCTTTTCTGGTTCCCTAAGGCCGGCACGGGCCAGTTTGATCGCCGAAGACAGCGCAGTAATGGCAGTGTCCTGCCCATAAACAACGCGCTTCAACTCGACTTCCAGACCAGCGAGCACCTGTTCGTCATCCGCCGAAACCGTCTTCGGTGGAATACGGGCCATCGTCGCGATGGTCGCTTCGATTTCCTTAACGGTGATGGTTTTCTTGCGCTTCGAGTCAGGCAAAAGCATCTGCGAAGCACCCGTCTCGTCGATGACGTCGATAGCTTTATCAGGAAGCTTGCGGTCGTTAATGTAACGCGCCGAGAGCTCAACCGCCGCGCGGATCGCATCCGTTGTGAACTTCACCTTATGGAAGTCTTCGTAATAGGGCTTCAGTCCCTTCATGATCGCAATCGTGTCATCGACGGTCGGTTCGTTGACATCGATCTTCTGAAAACGCCTCACCAGTGCCCGGTCCTTTTCGAAGAACTGGCGATACTCCTTGTAAGTCGTGGAGCCGATGCAGCGGATCGCGCCTGATGACAAAGCCGGTTTCAGAAGGTTGGATGCGTCCATAGCCCCGCCCGATGTCGCACCAGCACCGATCACCGTGTGGATCTCATCGATGAACAGGACGGCGCCCGGAAACTCTTCCAGTTCCTTGACCACTTGTTTCAAGCGCTCTTCGAAGTCACCACGATAGCGTGTGCCTGCCAGGAGCGTACCCATGTCGAGCGAGAAAATGGTGGAATCAGCCAAAGCTGCGGGCACCTTTCCTTCGACGATACGCTTTGCCAGACCTTCTGCGATCGCGGTTTTACCGACGCCAGGATCACCGACATACAGGGGATTATTTTTCGAGCGCCGGCAAAGGACCTGGATCGTGCGGTTGATTTCGACATCGCGACCGATCAGCGGGTCGATTTTTCCGTTCTTGGCCTTCTGATTCAGATCGACGCAGTAAGCAGAGAGCGCGTCCTGCTGCTTCTTCTTTGCACCCTCTTCACCTTCACCGTTGGCCGGGCCGCCCTGCTCTTCCTCGGCACCCCGTGGTGTCCGGCTCTCATTCGCGCCCGCCCGCTTGGCAATGCCATGGCTGATGTAATTCACCGCATCGTAGCGGGTCATCTGCTGTTCTTGCAGGAAATAGGCCGCGTGGCTTTCGCGCTCCGCGAAGATTGCAACGAGCACGTTCGCGCCGGAAACTTCGTCCCGGCCAGAAGACTGAACGTGAATCACAGCGCGTTGGATGACACGCTGAAAACCTGCGGTCGGCTTGGAATCCTCGTCATAGCCCGTGATCAGATTGTCGAGCTCGGTATCGATATAGGTGAGTACGGTCTGGCGCAGATCGTCAACGTCGACATTACACGCACGCATGACGGCAGCGGCATCATTGTCCTCGATCAGCGCGAGCAGCAGATGTTCGAGCGTTGCATATTCATGATGACGCTCATTGGCAAAAGTCAGCGCCTGGTGCAGCGCCTTCTCGAGACCTTGGGAGAATGCCGGCATTTAGTACCTCACTTCTTCTCCATCACGCATTGCAGCGGATGCTGGTGCTGACGGGCAAAGTCCATGACCTGCGACACTTTGGTCTCGGCCACTTCGAATGTATAGACCCCGCATTCGCCTACTCCGTGGTTGTGCACGTGAAGCATGACGCGGGTCGCCGCTTCCCGATCCTTCTGGAAGAACCGTTCAAGAATATGGACGACGAATTCCATCGGCGTGTAGTCGTCGTTCAGGATCAAAACGCGATACAGGCTTGGTTTTTTGGTTTTGGTTTGCGGCCGAGTGATGACGGCCGCACTGCGGCCCGGGCCATTGTCCCGCTCGCCGGCCTGCATTCGAGTCGCCACAGTGCCGGCGCTCCCGCATGTATCCACGCTATCTGTTCCTGTTGTTCGCATTTATCGCTGTTTTGAATGTAGGCTGCGAAAGACTGAATTTTAAGCCCCTTCCTCAAGACCGCAACAGACCATTTTGTTCACGGCGAGCTGGGCCGGTTTCCGCGCTGCAGGATGGTCGATGGGAACTTTTTTTTAAATCGAGGCCAGGAACCGTCAACCAATCGGTTACCTTAAAGGCTTTCGTAACCACCTGTGGCTAGCGTTACCTCTTGTGGCTGACATTTTGGCCACGCCTGCCAATCCCAAGATAATAAAGGGTGTATCCGTGCGTCAGACATCGGCAAGCCTCTTCAACGCTCTGTGTCGAACCGCAAAAACTGCGCTTGTCGCGATGATGTTCATCGCAGCCGGTGCAGTTTCCCAAGCCTATGCGAATTCGAAATATGCCGCGATCGTGATCGATGCAAACACGGGTAAGACCCTGTTTTCGTCGAACGCCGACGCCATGCGCTATCCGGCTTCACTGACGAAGATGATGACCCTTTATATGGTGTTTGACGCTCTGGATGCTGGGCGCATCCGTCTCGATTCGAAGGTGCCATTCTCGAAATATGCTGCGGCACGCCCGCCAACAAAACTTGGCGTACGCGCTGGCGGCACGATCACCGTGGAAGAAGGCATTTTAGCGCTGATCACCAAGTCCGCCAATGACGCTGCTGCGGCTCTTGGCGAATTGCTCGGCGGTACCGAATCGAATTTCGCTACCATGATGACCGCGCGCGCCAAAAGCCTTGGCATGAGCAAGACGACGTTCCGCAACGCTTCGGGCCTGCCTGATCCTCAACAGCGCACGACCGCGCGTGACATGGCAACTCTGGGTATGGCGCTGCGTGAGCACCATGAAAAATACTACGGGTATTTCTCTCGTCGTTCTTTTCAGTTCGGCAATAGAACGGTGAACGGACACAACCGCCTGCTGGGGCGTGTCAAAGGCGTCGACGGGATCAAGACCGGCTATATCAACGCTTCGGGCTTCAACCTCGTGACTTCGGTCAAAGACGGCAATCGCAAGCTGGTTGGCGTTGTGATGGGTGGTCGCTCAGGCGCCTCCCGCGACAAGCATATGACGGAGCTCGTTCAAACCTACCTGCCGAAGGCCTCGACCCGCAGCACCGGTCTGCTGATCGCTCGCGGCAACTCCGAAGTGCCTGCCATTCAAGCCTATGCTGCCTCCCTTCCTCGCGGTGACGCGCCCGTTCCAAGCCGTCGGCCGGGTGTGGCAGTCATAGAACAGGTTCTGGCTGCAAATAACCAAACCAATGCAAAAGTTGCCTCGCTTTCTTCTGCGTCTGACAAGGGCGGTCGGGTTCAGCAGGGGATCGCACGGTCTGCGGCAGTTGTCGCTGCGACGATCGATCCGGTCGCAACCGCATCGACAGCAACCGCGTCCACGACCTCCATCCCCTCTGCGGGTTCTGATGGCGGGTGGGCCATACAGGTTGCCTCGTTGAATTCCGCTGGAGAAGCGAAAAGCACTCTGGAGCGCGTGGCAAGCCGAGCTGGCAACATCCTTTCCGCAGATGCCGCCTTCACCGAGACTTTCAGCAAGGATGGCAACACATACTACCGGGCACGCTTCGGAGGATATTCCTCAAAAGACGAAGCCTGGAGCACCTGCGGTGCGCTGAAGAAGAAGCAGATCTCCTGCTACGCCATTCAGCGGTAAGCACGTCCAACGCCGCCGGTTATCGGCAGCAATTATCCACCTAACGTATCGCGTCGATGGAATTCAGTAATGGCGAGAGAACAGGAAGTGCTACGTAACGTAGAGAGCGCGCCCACGGAAACATTGGTCGGGGCAAATAGTCTTGCCTCACTGCATCAGGCCGCCGCCTCGATGCGCGAAGCTCGTCAGGGGCGGAATCGTTTCAAGACGAAGGATCTCGTCGGTTTGTTGCTGGCGCACGGCGCGCGCAGCTGGAGAGCCTCCAGCGCCCGTGTGCATATGAGATTGCGGGTGGAGGCACCTAATGGTGCCACCGCCGTAAAGATCCGGTTCTAAAAGAACCTCACAAAAAGAAGGCGTCCGCCCTTTTTGAGATTTGCTCAGGAATTTGGATCGCCCTGCTACGCCAGAGCGACAGCGGAACTTAAAGGAGCCCGAGTTCCGCGAGCTCGAGGCGAAGATGCGGCGGCATTTCCTTGAGGGAACTGCCCTCGCCCATATCTTCCGGCGCATCTTCTGGTTTGAGATATCGCCACCCTTGAAATGCCCGACGGGGCTGCCAATGCGTCCGCACCACTGTCGGCTCCAACAGGAGACGGCAGCGACCAATCCCTTGATCATCGGTAAAAGGCTCGATGCCGATCAAGCGCTGGCGGCATTGTACGGTCCCCTTGATCACCCAATAAAGCGATCCGCCATTGAGAACTTCGTCCGCCCTTTGCGGAACCATGCGCGTTACATGGAAGTGATGGTCCGCATTTTGAGCGGTACGCTGGGCGCGCCTCAACGCGATCCACGCTTCGAGATCTTCAATCGAGTCGCAGCCAACACAGAGCTTAAGAATATGAAGGGGCATGCTTCTTCATAGAAAACCCTATTGTGGCGTGAAATGGATCACAGCCACTTCTCCACAGCGAAACCTGCCTTCGCTCAACATTCGACGACATTGACTGCCAGGCCGCCTTGGCTGGTTTCCTTGTATTTCTCGCTCATGTCCAACCCGGTTTGCCGCATCGTTTCAATGGCGGCGTCGAGCGGAACGAAATGCTTTCCATCACCCTTTATGGCCAACGATGCCGCCGTCACGGCCTTCACGGCGCCGAGCGCATTGCGCTCGATGCACGGAACCTGGACAAGGCCGCCGACAGGATCGCAGGTCATGCCAAGGTGATGCTCCAACGCGATTTCAGCAGCGTTCTCGATCTGCTCCGGCGTCCCACCCATCATTGCGGCAAGTCCCGCTGCGGCCATCGCAGAAGCTGACCCGACTTCGCCCTGGCAACCGACTTCGGCTCCTGAAATGGAGGCGTTGTGCTTGATGATACCACCGACTGCGGCCGATGTGAGAAGGAAATCTCGGATGTCGTCCTGATCCGCTTCCGGGTAAAAATGCAGCCAATACCGCATGACAGCTGGCACCACGCCGGCAGCGCCGTTGGTAGGAGCGGTTACGACACGGCCGCCGGAGGCGTTCTCTTCATTAACAGCCATTGCATAGATTGAGAGCCAATCGTTGGCCAAGAGAGGATTAGGACGATTTTGCCTCCACTCCTCCTGGAGTTTTTCGTGCAGTTGCCGCGCCCGTCGTTTGACCTTCAGCCCCCCTGGCATCACGCCATCTTTCGAAAGGCCGCGATCGATACATCCTTTCATGGCGGACCAAAGCTTGTCGAGCCCGTCATTCAGATCCCCGTGCGACCGATGAACTTCCTCATTCGCCCGCTTCATCTCAGCGATCGACAGGCCGCTGCGTTCTGCCATCTTCAGCATCTCTGCCGCGTTGTTGAATGGATAAGGAACACGCTTGCCGGAAGGCGCAGCGCTGGAACTCTTCATCCGCTGCAACTCGTCCTCCGAAACCACGAAGCCCCCGCCGATCGAATAGTAGATTCGACGCAGTAAAAGGCGATCGTCAGCATCAAAGGCGTTGAACGCCATGCCGTTGGCATGACCCGGCAGCGGCACTTTCTTGTCGAGCAGGAGATCTGACTTGGGGTCGAAGGCATAGCCTTTGCCATGGCCTTCAGGCTGCACGCTCTTGTTTTGCGTGACCTGTTCCAGAACCGTGTCCGTTTGATCCGGATCGATCGTTGTTGGAGTATAGCCCGCAAGGCCAAGCACCACGGCGCGATCGGTACCGTGGCCGATACCGGTGAAAGCAAGCGAACCATGCAGGCTTGCACTCAGCCGGGTGGGTCTGGCATTGGCTGGACGGGGCCATTCCCCTCCAATCAACTCGTCCAGAAAGCGTGCCGCCGCCGTCATCGGTCCCA
The DNA here is from genome assembly GCA_023422735.1 of Pseudomonadota bacterium. GTDB lineage: Bacteria > Pseudomonadota > Alphaproteobacteria > Rhizobiales > Rhizobiaceae > Tianweitania. The sequence continues at coordinate 9,671 of JAFAGL010000270.1, read as the reverse complement.
TCGTATGCGAACTCGATGGCCCAATGCCGATTTTATAAAGATCGAAAACGGATAGAAACATTGATGTCAGACACGCAGATTATTCGGGACTATCCCTTATCTATCCTGACACGCTTTCGAGAACCACATCTCCTTAAGACGACTTGGGATGACTGGAAGGCGACACAGCACCCGATTATGAGGTCTGTCCGTCGAATTATCTGCAAATCCGATCAATTCGTAGAAGCGACGCTCACAGCAGTATCAGCACCGTTGACCAGCCACACAATGGCGGTAAGACAGACGAACAGAACCAGGGTCTTGATGGTCAAGCCCCAGCATTGCTTTTGCTCTTCGTGATCCATGAATGGGCTTTGCTTTAACCAGTATGTTTAAAAGAAGGCGGTCACCTAGTCGGAATGCGGCTTTGGTGCAATGATAATTTTGCATATGTCAAAATCGATGCCGTCATATCAAAAACGCCTACGGCATCTCGACAAACACCCATGGACCACACAGTCTCGAGGTCAACTTCACGGCTTTTGGCCAACATCCCATGCTCGCAAATAGCCTTCCACTCACGCTTCTTGATCTGGCGGCCCTCATCTTCTTTGGCGTGATATAGCTCGTTTACGCAGTTGCGGTCTCTGGTAGCCTCGTAAAGCGGGTTTCGCTGACGGGTCGCGATGAACATCCAGCGTCTCGTGTGGATCGAAACTAGAGTTGCGCATGATCGACACCAGCATCCTGCGAGGGATTTTCTTTTCGATAGGCTATCTCGGCTGGTTGATCGACCGGCTGGTATTCGCGATGACGAGTGTGCTGGTCGTCACTGTTCTCTAGCGACGCCAGTTCTTTTCACGCGCACGAGAAACGGTGCTGGATCAGGTCGATCCCGGAAATGGTGAATCGATCCGTCCGGTGAGCCAATAAGCCAGCAGACCTATCCATTCACGCGCCGATAGCGTCGTGGCCGTCAGGGAATCTATAGGATTGTCGGTAGCAAGCCCCGGCCTTTCATCACCCCTCGTCCGGTAATCGACCGGCCACGGAACAACAGTGAATCCTGCTTTCTGAAAAAGCGCCATCGACCTCGGCATATGAAATGCCGAAGTGACGAGAAGCCACGTCTCGCCGTCTTTCGGCTCCACCATATCGCGGCTGAAGACGGCATTCTCATATGTATCGCGCGAGCGATTTTCGAGCACCAAACGGTCGCGCGATACGCCTAGGGCTTCAAGCAAACGGGGGCCGGAATCAGCATCGCCCTCGCCCTCCAGTACCAATGAGCCGTTGCCGCCCGAAAGGACGACGCGGGCATCCGGATAGCGCCGCGCAAGCACGGCAGTTTCCACCATGCGGTCGGCGGCTGCATTCAACTCATAACCGCCGCGGATGAGATTGATCGACCCTTCCATGCCGCCACCCAGCATGATGATACCGGCAACTGTTTCAGGTGCAGGGTCCGGACGCTCATAGCGATCTTCGAGTGGCCGAAGCATCACCGGCCCGAGAGAAGACCAGACCGAAATTGCAACAATAAGAAAGCCTGCGCCCGCCGTGAAAAGCCCGGTTCTGAGCCAATGCAGAGCCAGCGCGATCACCGTCGCAAGGAGCAGGATGCCGACGAGGTTGATCGGCTGCAACAGAAACCAGAATATCTTGGCGGCAATGAAAAACATGGCCGCCCTTTATCCGACTCGATGGCCGCTCACCACCATTTTGCAGGCTCGAAACGCCCCGCAGCCTTCTCAATAACGTGAGCGGTCTTGAACAGCGTTTCTTCGTCGAACGGCTTGCCGATCAGCTGGAGCCCCAGCGGAAGCCCCTTCGCATCGAGGCCTGCCGGAACGGCCAGCCCTGGCAGGCCCGCCATGTTCACAGTCACCGTGAAGATGTCGTTGAGATACATCTTCACGGGATCGGAGGCCATCTCCTGGTCTGCAATTCCGAATGCGGACGACGGGGTTGCCGGCGTGAGGATCGCGTCTACACCATCGGCAAAGACGGTTTCAAAGTCCCGCTTGATGAGCGTGCGGACCTTTTGTGCCTGCACATAATAGGCATCGTAATAGCCAGCCGACAGAACATAGGTGCCGATCATGATTCGGCGCTGGACCTCACGGCCAAATCCGGCAGCGCGGGTCTGCTCATACATGTCGGTGATGTCTTTCCCAGGCACCCGCAAGCCATAGCGAACGCCATCATAGCGCGCGAGATTCGACGACGCCTCTGCAGGTGCAACGATGTAATAGGCCGGCAGAGCATATTTTGTGTGGGGCAGCGTGATGTCCACGATCTCGGCACCCGCATCCTTCAGCCAAGCAATGCCCTGCTGCCAGAGTTTCTCGATTTCGTCCGGCATGCCATCAACGCGATACTCGCGCGGAATGCCGATCTTCATGCCCTTGAGTGATTGCCCGAGCGCTGCTTCATAATCCGGGACCGGCAGATCGACCGAGGTCGCATCCTTTGCATCCACGGACGCCATCGACTTCAGGAGAATTGCCGCATCGCGAACATCGCGGGCGATCGGGCCAGCCTGGTCGAGAGACGATGCGAAGGCGACCGTGCCCCAGCGCGAGCAGCGACCATAGGTCGGCTTGATGCCCACAGTGCCAGTGAATGCCGCCGGCTGGCGGATCGAGCCGCCAGTATCCGTCGCAGTCGCACCCGCGCAAAGCCATGCGGCAACTGCTGCTGCCGAACCACCGGACGATCCGCCAGGCACGAGATCAGCATTGGAGCCCGCTGCCCGCCATGGGTTCTTCACCGGCCCGTAATAGCTCGTCTCGTTGGACGACCCCATCGCGAACTCGTCCATATTGAGCTTGCCAAGCATGACGGCGCCATCGGCCCATAGATTGGCCGTGACCGTCGATTCATAGCGCGGCTTGAACCCATCGAGAATATGGCTTGCGGCCTGCGTATGAACGCCGTCGGTCGCAAACAGGTCCTTGATGCCGAGCGGAATACCTTCAAGCGCGCCGGCCTTGCCTTCCGCGATCCGCGCATCAGACGCCTTTGCCATCTCGCGCGCCTTGTCCGGTGTCACCGCGACATAGGCATTGATCGTCTCATTGGCGGCGTCGATGGCTCCAAGATACGCATCGGTCAGTTCGACGGCGCTGAATTCGCGGGCTGCGAGCTTTTCGCGCGCTTGCGCGATGGTAAGGTGCGTCAGATCGCTCATCGGGGCAGTTTCTTCTCGTAAAATCTTGAATAACCGGAATCCGGATAGTCGTGAAAGGCAGCGCAGGTCGTATAGCCATCACGCTCGTAAACACGCCAGGCCGGCTCGAAGCCGGATGCTTCGCCTGTTTCCAGCTTGAGGACATTGAGGCGAGTTTCGCACGCCAGCGCTTCTACGCGACAAAGCAAGGCCGACCCGACCCGCTGTCCACGCACTTCCGGCAGAGTGTACATGCGCTTGACCTCGCCAAGAACGTCACCGTGGTCCTTGAGCGATGCCATGCCGAGCCGCCGGCCAGTGTCGTCACGGGCAACGAAAACAGTCATGCCCGGCTCGGCCATCTGCTCGACGCTGAGCTGGAACTGGAATTCGCGTGGTGTCAGGGGATTCATGATTGCATTGAGATCCGCGACCATCGCGCGGACATCATCCTGCAGCGGCGTTTCCGCGGAAATAGTCACTGGCATCGCCCTACTCGATCACTTTCGGGACCATGAAGAAGTTCTCGTCCGACGCAGGTGCATTGGCAACGATATCCGCGGCCTTGCTCCCATCGTTGACGACATCGTCGCGGCGGCGCATCTGCATCGGGATGACGGAAGTCATGGGTTCGACACCAGAAACATCCACCTCGCCGAGTTGTTCTACGAATCCGAGAATGGCGTTCAGCTCACCCGTCATCCGCTCGGCGTCTTCATTGGTGACTGCAATGCGGGCAAGGCGCGCGACGCGCGTCACTGTTTCGACATCGACCGACATGGTTTCTCCGGCATTCTGGAAAGGCTTAACCGGGCTATAACTTCGCCCCGGTCGCGGCGCAACCCAACGTATCCAGGGCTAGGCAGTGAATGCCTCGCCGATCTTTGGAACAACGACGGTAGCGCCGGCGTCTTCCATCCCGTCTTCAAAAGTCTCGGCAGTCTGATCGAGCAAACCGAATGTCCCGTAATGGCAGGGGATAACCTTTTTGAAGTTGAAGTATCGGCGGCACGCCAAGGCTGCGACCGCGCCGCCCATCGTAAAGCGGTCACCAATGGGCACCAGGCCGATCTCCGGCTGATGCAGCTCGTTGATTAACGCCATATCGCCAAAAATATCGGTGTCACCCATGTGGTAAAGGGTTGGATCGTTCTCGAAATGAAGAACCAGTCCATTGGGATTGCCAAGATAGATGTTGTTTCCGCCCTCCAGCGTAAAGGCAGACGAATGCAGTGCGTTCACAAAAGTCACGCTGAAGCCGCCGCAATCGAGGGTACCCCCGTGATTGCCGGGATTGACGTTTGAAACGCCTTTGGCTGACATGTAATTGCAGATTTCCGGATTGGCCACGAGCATAGCGCCGCTCGCCTTTGCGATTTCCGCAGCATCGCCGACATGGTCATTGTGGCCATGGGTGAGTAAGATATGTGTCACGCCCTGCGCCGGCTCTTCCCAGCCCTTGTTCCAGGATGGATTTCCGGTCAGGAAGGGGTCAATCAGAATGCTTGCACCACCTGCTTTGATCTTAAAGGCCGCATGTCCATACCAAGTCAGTTCCATACCAAATCCCTTTGTGTCTTTGTGCAGGCATCAAGGATAGTCTCTCAGCCCGTATGGACAAGATAGTCGCAAAATGCCGATTCTAACTCTCGAAGAGTTCGCGCCACTGTTTCAAACTGGCAGTACAATCGCAGGCCTGGATCTTGGCACGAAAACGATCGGCTTGGCCATTTCCGACAAATCACTTGCTTTCGCGCATCCAAAGCCAGTCATTACCCGAAAGAAATTTGGCATCGATGCCCAAGCGCTTTTGGTGGCCTTCGGCCTGGAGGTCCAAGCGGCTGTGATCGGTTGGCCTTTGAACATGGACGGGAGCGAAGGTCCACGTGCGCAGGCCACTAAAGCGTTCGTGCGAAATATGGAAAGAGTTTCTCCTATCCCCTTCATTTTATGGGATGAACGGCTTTCCACCGTGGCGGCTGAACGCACCTTGATTGGAATGGATGTCTCGCGCGCCAAGCGCGGCGAGCGTATCGATTCGGCGGCGGCGGCCTTTATCCTCCAGGGTGCGCTGGACAGGCTTGATATGCTTTTGCGCAGCGATGGGAGCCGATGATTGGCTCAGCCAGTCTGCGGATAAAGCGTTTCAAGAATGGTCCGCGCATCATGGCGCGCATTCAGCATACCGTAGGTGCTGCGCCATTGCCCGCCAAGGCGTGTTTCGATGAAGGCGTCCGCAATGCGACCGGCACCCATCCGGCGCAGTTCCGCTGCCGCAGCAGACATGGCGAGTTGCTCCGTTAGCAAACGTGCTGATGCTTCATCGGAAAGCGCAACATGCGTCGCCGCACGTAGCACATCAATCGTGCCGCGCCCGCCTGTGCCGAGATCGCGTTCGATCCCGGCAAAGACGTCGTCGAACAGAGCTGGCGCCCTTCGCAACACCCGCAAGACATCGAGTGCCATGACATTTCCCGAGCCTTCCCAGATCGCGTTGACCGGGGCTTCGCGATAATAGCGGGCCAGCGGCGCCTCTTCGACATAGCCATTTCCACCAAGGCATTCCATGGCTTCGTACAAGAGCCCGGGCGCAATCTTGCAAACCCAGTATTTGACGACAGGCGTCATGGCACGCGCAAAGGCCGCTTCGCCACGATCGTTTGCTGCCTCATCGAATGATCGTGCCAAGCGCAGCGAAAGCGCGGTTGCAGCGGCAACATCGAGCGCCATGTCCGCGAGAACTCGCAGCATGAGCGGTTGATCGGCCAGCGCGCTGCCGAAAACGTGTCTGTGTCGTACATGATGGACGGCTTCTGCAAGCCCCGCACGCATCAGTCCTGATGAAGCGACCGCGCAATCGAGACGGGTCAGCGTCACCATATCCATAATGGTGCGGAGACCTGCTCCCGCCTCACCCACCATTTCACCCAGCGTACCGTTGAATTCGACTTCCGATGACGCGTTCGAGCGATTCCCTAGCTTGTCCTTCAGGCGCTGAAAATGGAGACCGTTGGCTTTCCCATCGCCCAGAAAGCGCGGCACAAGAAAGCAACTCAATCCTTCCTTTGCCTGAGCAAGCATCAGAAATGCGTCGGACATGGGAGCGGACATAAACCATTTGTGGCCGCTAAGGCGATAAACACTCCCGTTGGCTTTCTCTGCCTTGCTGAGGTTCGCGCGAACATCGGTCCCACCCTGCTTTTCCGTCATACCCATGCCAAGCGTAAGACCGACTTTCGAAACCGGGGGCTTTTGGGCCTGATCATAGCGCCGTGTGGTGATGCGTGGCGCCCATTCCTTGAAAAGCTCCGGCGCTGACATCAGCGCGGCGAGCGAAGCGCTGGTCATCGTCAATGGGCAAAGATGGCCGCATTCGAGTTCGGCAGTCAGATAAAAGCGCGCAGCCCTGACTTGGTGGCGCTGCCCTGCTTCCGATTCGCCGTTTTCCCAGATCGAGGAATGCAACCCGTTCGCGATGGAACGGCGCATCAGTGCGTGATAAGCGGGGTGGAAATCAACGAGATCCAGACGTCGACCATGCCGGTCATGCGTGCGCAATTTGGGCGTTTCGGTATTTGCAAGCCGCGCAGTTTCCTGCGCTTCGGGGCTTAATACAAACCGCCCGATCTGGTCTAACTCCTGCCGTACGGAGTCGGAAAACTGCTCGCCGATCTGCATCAGCAGCGGATCGTTTCTCCAAGCGTTTCCGCCACAGTAAAATGGCGGCTGATTGTTGAGATCCTGCGACACGCGCTACCTTTCCTGCCCAATTCGCGAGGGCTTTATAACCATTGGTTGGGAGCGACGCGAAGAAATTCCCGGTTGAGAAGCACCACACATGTGGATGAATGCTTGCTGGCCGGGCTAGGGAGCCCTATAGCAGCGCTTTAAGATGAAAGACGCTCCAGACTTCCCGCTATTTCCCCACCGCCATCTACTTGGCATCCAAAATCTCTCGCCTTCTGACATCGTTTCGCTGTTGGATCGCGCCGATGTTGCAGTTTCACTTTCACGTCAGCCAGAAAAGAAATCGATAACGTTGCGCGGGCGCACGCAGATCAATCTTTTCTTCGAAGCTTCAACCCGTACGCAATCATCCTTCGAACTGGCTGGCAAACGGCTCGGTGCCGACGTCATGAATATGTCGGTTGCAAGTTCGTCGGTCAAAAAGGGGGAAACCCTGATCGACACGGCTATGACGCTGAACGCGATGCGCCCGGATATTCTGATCATTCGTCATGCGTCGGCTGGCGCGGCCGCGCTTCTTTCACAGAAAGTCTCGTGTTCGGTCGTCAATGCAGGCGATGGTGCGCACGAACACCCAACGCAAGCCCTGCTGGATGCTTTGACCATCCGCCGCGCCAAAGGCGATCTTTCGAAGCTGACAGTCGCGATTTGTGGCGACGTCCTGCATTCCCGCGTCGCTCGGTCGAATATTCTCCTGTTGAATGCATTGGGCGCTCGCGTTCGGGTTATTGCCCCTTCGACCTTGCTTCCTGCCGGCATCCACCAGATGAGCGTCGAAGTCTATAATCGAATGGAAGATGGATTGCGGGACGTTGATGTCGTCATGATGCTGCGGCTTCAGCGCGAGCGCATGACAGGTAGCTTTGTGCCTTCCATCCGGGAATATTTCCACTTCTTCGGCTTGGACGCAGCCAAGCTCCGTCTTGCAAAACCAGACGCACTGGTGATGCACCCCGGCCCCATGAACCGAGGGGTCGAAATCGCCTCCGACATTGCCGACGGTCCGCAAAGCGTCATTCAGGAGCAGGTCGAGATGGGTGTCGCCGTACGCATGGCAGTCATGCAGGCGCTCCTTGTTCCGCGGCGTCAGGAGGTCGAAGCATGAGACCTCAGGTTTACACGAATGCGCGCATCGTGGATCCATCCCGCAACCTCGATGAAGTCGGTACCGTTATTGTTTCCGGGGGCAAGATCGCCGCTTCAGGTGCCGCCGAACAGAACCAGGGTCTGCCGGATGATGCGGATGTGGTGGATTGCGCGGGCAAGGCGATCCTGCCTGGGTTGATCGATTCTCGTGTTTTCATTGGCGAGCCCGGCGCCGAACATCGGGAAACCATCGAATCAGCGGGGCGTGCGGCTGCGGCAGGCGGCATCACTTCGCTTGTCATGATGCCGGATGCCACGCCGGTCATCGATGACCTCGCACTAGTTGAGTTTGTTTTGCGCGCCGCCCGTGATCACTCGATGGTCAATATCTTTCCATCAGCCGCAATCACCCGAGGATTGCTTGGCAGGGAAATGACCGAGTTTGGTCTTTTGATGCAGGCGGGCGCTGTGATGTTCACGGATGGTCGCCACACGATTTCCGATTCGTCTGTTTTGCGGCGCGCGATGACTTATGCCCGCGATTTCGGTGCTGTCATTGCACATGAAACTAACGATCAGCATCTCGGTGCCGGTGTTATGAATGAAGGATTGTTCGCAAGCTGGCTTGGCCTGTCCGGCGCACCACGCGAAGCAGAGATCATTCCGCTGGAGCGCGATCTGCGCCTCGCTCGTCTGACACGCGCAAATTATCATGCGGCAAAGATTTCGACTGCGATTTCCGCCGAAGTTGTACAGCGCGCAAAGAATGATGGTGCATCCGTCACCGCTGGCGCTGCCATCCATTCTCTGGCACTCAATGAGCATGACGTTGGGGAATATCGTTCATTCTTTCGCTTGGCGCCGCCGCTGCGAACGGAAGACGACCGTGTAGCGATAATTGATGCCCTCAAAAATGGCACCATCGATATCATTGTATCCTCGCACGACCCGCAGGATGTTGACACAAAGCGCCTTCCGTTTGCTGATTCGGCTATAGGCGCCGTGGGAATGGAAACGCTGCTTGCTGTAGCCTTGCGTCTTTATCACAACGAGCAAATCCCCTTGCTTAGGCTGGTCGATGCGCTATCCACAGCACCAGCCCGCATTTTCGGCCTCCCCGGTGGAACGTTGAAACCTGGCGCCTCTGCCGACATGATCATTGTTGATCTCGATCATCCGTGGATCGTCCAGGAATCCGATTTGCATTCCCGCTCGAAGAATACGTGCTTTGAAGGAGCCCGCCTTCAGGGAAAGGTCTTGCAAACGATGGTTTCGGGCCGCAAGGTCTATTCGCTCGAAGGACCTGATCTTGTACATACTTGAACCCGATGCGTTCACATCTTCATATGCCCTGCTTATCGGTAGCCTTGTTATTGGTTACCTGTTTGGATCGATTCCGTCTGGAGTGATCATCACACGTTTGGCAGGTGTCGGCGACGTCCGTTCGATCGGTTCTGGCAACATCGGCGCAACAAATGTGCTGCGCACCGGCCGGAAGGGTCTGGCGGCCCTCACTCTGCTTTGTGATGCCTTAAAAGGGGTAATTGCGGTTCTTATTGTCGCGGTTTTGGCAAAAGATGCTTCGCTAATTGCCGGTTTTGGCGCTTTTCTTGGGCACCTTTTCCCCGTTTGGCTGCGCTTCAAGGGCGGCAAGGGGGTCGCCACATATCTCGGCATCCTGATTGCA
>JAFAGL010000267.1 GCA_023422735.1 Pseudomonadota bacterium | reverse complement strand
GGGTGCGCTTCTGGAAGTGCCAGCCAAGCTTCCCGCCGATCTGGAAGCCACATTGCAGGACATGGCGCTCAAGGCTTTTCGGGCGCTGAATTGCGATGGCATGGCGCGCGTCGATTTCTTTGTCACCGCCGATCAGCGCCTTTATATCAACGAATTGAACACGATTCCGGGTTTCACCAATATCAGCATGTATGCCAAGGCCATGGAGGCCAGTGGCGTTTCATATCCGCAAGTGATCGACCGGCTGGTGGCGCATAGTCTGGAACGTGGAAAATAACTGCGGCCAGCGCGCCCGTTCCTCAAGCCGGGCTCCCGGGAAGCCCGGCCATCCGGTTTGGCGTCAGAGGCGCCCGAGACGCTCCGTCAAAAGCGCATAAAAACCATCAGCATCGATGTCGCGCATGACAGTTGCGTTCTTTTTGCGGGTCGTAACGCCCCACCAGTCAATCACCGTCATGCCATAGGTCAGCTGAGAACCTGTTTCGATCTCGACATTGCATGAGCGTCCAGCAAACAGATCTGGCTTCAAAAGATAGGCAATCACGCAAGGATCGTGCAGCGGACCACCTTGGCTGCCATATTTATCGACATCGAAACGCTCAAAGAACTCCAGCATTTCGGCAGTGGCAATGCCGACTCTGGTTCCCAGATCGCGGAACGCCGCGATGCGCGGGGCGCTGGTCAGCGCCTTATGTGTCACATCCAAGGGCATCATCGTGATCGGAATACCCGAGGCGAACACCATTTCCGCCGCATGGGCGTCGATATAAATGTTGAACTCGGCCGCAGGCGTGATGTTGCCGCCTTCAAAGAAACCGCCGCCCATCATCACGATTTCCTGGATACGATCAGCGATTTCGGGCTTGCGGCCGAGCGCCATGGCGACATTGGTCAAGGCGCCCAGCGTGCATAAAGTGACAGTGCCCTTTTCTTCCCTCATGATTGTTTCGATGATGAAATCAACGCCGTGCTGTTCCTGCAAGGGCATAATCGGATCCGGCAAACTCGGGCCGTTCAATCCGCTTTCGCCATGCACATATTCAGCGGTGATCAGCGGACGCACCAAGGGCCGGACGGCACCTGCGTAAACCGGAACATCGGAGCGCCCCGCCAGTTCGCAGATCATGCGGGTATTTTTCTCGGTCTGCGCCAAAGGCACATTGCCTGCCACCGCGACCAGACCGAGCACCTCGATCTCGGGGCTTGCAAGCGCCAACAAGATTGCGACGGCATCATCCTGGCCCGGATCCGTGTCGATAATGATTTTACGCCGCGTCATGGTGCTTCCAACCTGTCTTGAATCAAGAAGTGTGGCAGACCATATCAGGGGCATCGGAAGAAATGCCATCCGGGTTTCTTCATAAGTCGCTCTTGAGGAGGACACAGAATGTCGCGCATGACGCCGTTTTCGAGCCCGCTATTGCTCGGCTTCGACGCGATGGAAAAAACGCTGGAACGCATCGCCAAGAATGGCGACGGCTATCCGCCCTACAATATAGAGCGCTTGCGCGGCAGCGACGGATGTCTGGAGCGCCTGCGCATCACGCTCGCGGTGGCGGGCTTTGCCGAAAGCGACCTCGATATATCCGTTGAAGAAAATCAGCTGACCGTTCGTGGCAAGCAGGGCGACGACAGTGAGCGGGAATTTCTGCATCGCGGGATCGCCGCGCGACAGTTTCAACGCATGTTTGTTCTGGCGGATGGCATGCGCGTGACGGGCGCATCTTTGAAGAACGGACTTTTATCTATCGACCTCGATCGCCCCGAGCCGGAGCGACTGGTTCGCAAGATTAACATTGCGGTAACGGAATAGGCATCACAATTGAGGCGCAAAGCCCCGCCGTTTCTGGAACCCTTAGCTCTGAGACGGGTTGGTTTTGCAAACGGCCCGCAGACAGGAGGCTGATATGACTGACACTGACATCGACAACAAGATTGGCGTGAGCCAGTCGCAACTGGCCCATCTGGGTGAAGGTGTCGTCGCTTACATGCGCCAAATCGACAGCGATGACCTCAAAAGCAAGTTCCCCGGCCTGCCGGAGATCGAATCCGGCTTGCGTTTATGGGCGCTGTTTGCGGCAAACGGGCAACCGATCATGCTGACGGACGAAAAGTCCAGCGCGGTTGCCAGCGCCATGCAGCATGACCTGACGCCGGTGAGTATCCACTAACAGGCGGTACGGCGCTGGTGTGGGATTGGCGATAATCAAAGGCGGCATGTGTGCCGCCTTTTTGTTGCCAGGCTGTGGCCGGGATTGCTTGGCCGACGCTGAGCGTCAGGCTGCGTTGGTGGCAGGGCTCTCAGCCAGGAAAGCGTGAATGGCAGCGGCATCCTGCGTGCCGCGAATCTTGCGCACGGTTTCGCTTTCCCGCAAGACACGGGCGATGCGCGACAGGGCCTTCAGATGATCCGCGCCCGCCCCTTCCGGGGCCAGCAACAGAAACACCAGATCCACTGGCTGGTCATCGAGGCTCTCAAACTCAACAGGCTGATCCAGCCGCGCAAACACACCGGTGATCTTCTGCACGCCGGCCAGCTTTCCGTGTGGAATGGCGATGCCATTGCCGACACCCGTTGAACCAAGCCGTTCACGCTGGAGAATGGTTTCAAAAATTGCGCGTTCCGGCAAACCCGTCATCGCTGCCGCCTTTTCCGCCAGGAGCTGCAAAAGCTGCTTCTTGGAATTGGCCTTCAAGGCCGGCAATACCGCCGAAACCTCGATCAGATCGCTCAAGTCCATTCAACCGCGGTCCTTCAATTGAACCGGCACGCGGGTGTTTCCGCGCGCCGGACTCTTTCTGTTTCTATCAGCTCTTGGCTGCCGAGCCGGTATCGACCCAACCGATATTCCCGTCGGGTCGGCGATAAACCACATTCACCTGGGCATTGCCAGCATTGCGGAACACAACAACCGGGCTATCCCTGAAATCCAATTCTACAACGGCATCCGCCACCGACATGGTGCGCAGCGAAACTGTGGATTCCGCGACAACCGCAGGCGCATAGTCTTCGGCGATCTCGTCGTCGTGATCCTCCGCAAACCCCTCCATTACCGTGTAAGCGATGGATTCGGCAGGAAGAGTCCCATTTCCGCCCTTGGGGCTATGCGACTTCAGCTTGCGTTTGTAGCGGCGCAAGCGCTTCTCGATCCTTTCTGCAGCGGCTTCAAACGCCACTGGTGCATCCTGTGCCTGACCGGTTGCCTGCAACGCAGCGCCGCTATCAAGATGAATCATGCAATCGGCCGTAAAGCGGGATCCCGCCTTTTCAACAACGATATGGCCGGAATAACCGCCATCGAAATATTTATCCACGGCTTCGCCGATACGTGTTTCGATGCGACCACGCAATGCGTCGCCGATGTCCATATGCTTGCCGGAAATACGCAAACTCATGTGAAGCAGACCTTTCTTCCCGTTATCAACCACGTACGCGAAACGCTTCGCCACCGTGTCCAGGAGCCGCCGGCCGCTTCCTACCGGGTCAGGCCTCTCTCACGCTCGGAATACATTTCCGAGACATGCGAGGGACCTAAAGGCACCCGTCTCATGCGGGGCGGCTTCTAGTGACTCGACGTTTCATTGTCAATCAAGGCGCGGCGAAAGCCAAGGTTCCATCACCAAATGCTGTAACAGGAAGGGAAGAAAAAGTTGCAGCGAAACGCCTATTCGGCAGCCGAACGCAGCCTTGCCTGCTTTTCCCGCCGCCTTTGCACCGATGACGGAATATTCATCGCTTCTCGATATTTGGCGACCGTCCGCCGCGCGATATCGACCCCATTCTTCTTCAAAATCTCAACCAGAGAATCATCGGACAGGACATTGGCCGTGTCTTCTTCGCCGATCAGCTGACGGATTCGATCTCGCACGGCCTCGGAAGAATGCGCCTCGCCCCCCTCGGCCGAACCGATCGAGGCCGTGAAAAAATAGCGAAACTCGAACACGCCGCGCGGGGTCATCATGTATTTGTTGGCTGTGACGCGACTGACCGTCGATTCATGCATGTTGATGGCGTCGGCGATCGTTCTGAGATTAAGCGGCTTCAGGTGCCGGACGCCATGGCGCAACGCCGCATCCTGGTGGCGCACAATCTCCGTCGCGACCTTGAGGATTGTCTTGGCGCGCTGATCGAGGCTGCGTGTCAGCCAATTCGCGCTTTGCAGACATTCGCTCAAAAATCCGCGGTCGGCAGGCGTGCGCGTATGCTGCGAGACCTCGGCATAATAGGTCTGATCGACCAGCACGCGCGGCAAGATGTCGGGATTGAGCTCGATCAACCATGTGCCGTCATTGGCTTCTCGCACCAGAACATCCGGGATGACGAGTTCCGCCGCGCCGCCCGAAAAGGCCAGCCCCGGTCGCGGGTCGAGCGCACGAATCTCGGTGACCATCTCCAGAAGATCCGCGTCATCGACGCCACAGATCTTGCGCAGGGCCTGAAAATCGCGGCGCGCCAAAAGGTCGAGATGCGCCAAAAGGCTTTCCATTGCCGGGTCGAACCGATTTTGCGACTTGAGTTGCAATGCGAGGCATTCGGCAAGGTCTCGGGCAAACAATCCGGCGGGCTCGAAGCTTTGGCACGTTTGCAAAACACGCTCCACGCGACTGAGCGCAACTTCGAAACCGAGAGCGATTTCCTCCAGCGGACGGTCAAGATAACCATTCTCGCTCAAAGCGTCCGCCAATTCATGCGCGATCGCGGCATCCTGGCGGGATTTGAACGCCAACGCGATCTGGCTCGCGACATGTTCGCGCAAACCGACGCGGCTCCCGGCCATCGCTTCCAGATCGGGGCCATCCGTTGGCATGGATCCGGTCGAGCCTGAGGCAGATTTCCACTGCGCCGACAATTGCGGATCTATGCGATCAACGCGACCCGGATCATCCGGAAACAGATTTTCCAGCGACGTGTCGAGCTGATCGGCCATGGTTTGGGACGACCAGTCCGCAGGATCCGAACTTATCTGAGGATCGGGAACCGCAGCCGGTTCTTCTATCCGCGCTGTCCATTCTTCATCAGAACGAGTATCCCGCTCAAGCAGTGGATTGCGCTCGATCTCATCATCGATGAAGCGCTCGAGCTCGAGATGGGTAAGCTGCAGCAAGCGGATGGACTGCATCAGCTGTGGCGTCATCACCAGAGACTGGGATTGCCTGAGCTGCAGTCTGGCCG
>JAFAGL010000243.1 GCA_023422735.1 Pseudomonadota bacterium | reverse complement strand
CTATAGATTGGAGTAGTCGTGCGACCGGTTGATGAATGGAGTGCCAGGCATGTGGGCTGCTGAAACGATCTTTCTGGGGGCAAGCCGAAAACCCGACGACAGCTATCAGAAAGCCGAAGAGCTGTTGTTGAAATACGGCAACCGCCACGGCCTGGTGACGGGTGCGACAGGAACCGGCAAGACGGTGACCCTGCAGGTTCTTGCGGAAGGATTTTCGGATGCCGGGGTTCCGGTGTTCTGTGCCGATATCAAGGGCGATCTTTCCGGCATCGCCTTGAAGGGCGAGCCGAAGGACTTCCTCGTCAAGCGGGCGGAAGACGTGCATCTTTCGCCTTATGAGAATACCGACTTCCCGGTGATCTTCTGGGATCTGTTCGGCGAACAGGGCCATCCCATCCGCGCCACGGTGTCCGAAATGGGACCGCTGCTTCTTTCGCGTCTGATGAACCTTTCCGACGCTCAGGAAGGCATCATGAACATTGCCTTCAAGATCGCAGACGACGAGGGCCTGCTGCTGCTCGACATGAAGGATCTTCAGGCCTTGCTCGGCAATATCGCCGAACGTGCCAGCGAGATTTCCGCTCAATATGGCAATGTCACCAAAGCTTCGGTCGGCGCGATCCAGCGCGGGCTTCTGGTTTTGCAACAACAAGGCGGCGACCATTTCTTCGGGGAACCGGCTTTGCGCGTGCAGGAACTGATGCGCACCGATCGCAGCGGACGCGGCGCGATCAACGTGCTGGCCGCCGACAAGCTGATGATGAACCCGCGCCTTTACGCGACCTTTCTGCTTTGGCTGCTTTCGGAATTGTTCGAGGAATTGCCGGAAGTAGGCGATCCGGACAAGCCGAAGCTGGTGTTCTTCTTCGATGAAGCGCATCTGCTGTTCGATGAAGCGCCCAAGGTGCTGGTCGACCGCGTTGAACAGGTGGTCCGGTTGATCCGCTCCAAGGGCGTGGGCGTGTATTTCGTGACGCAGAACCCGCTGGATGTTCCTGAAACCGTGTTGGCGCAGCTTGGCAACCGCGTGCAGCACGCATTGCGGGCATATACGCCGCGCGAACAGAAGGCTGTCAAAACGGCGGCCGAAACCTTCCGGCCCAATCCGGATTTCGATTGTGCCCAAGCGATCACGCAACTGGGCGTCGGCGAAGCGCTGGTTTCGGTGCTGGAAGCCAAGGCCGTGCCGTCCATGGTTCAGCGCACGCTGATCCGCCCGCCATCAGGCCGGCTGGGCGCGATCACACCCGATGAACGCCGGAAGGTGATGTCCGACAGCCCCGTTGCCGGGCAATACGACACGGCGATCGACCGGGAATCGGCATTCGAGATCCTGCAAAAGCGCGCCAAGCAGGCGGTTGAACAGGAATCAAAGGCGCCCGATACGGATACCGGTGGCTGGACCCTGCCGGATTTCAGCGGAACATCGCGCGCGCCGCAACCGCGCACAACGAGCCGGCGGGAACGCGCGCCACGGGCATCAAATCGTCAAACCGTGGCTGAAGCGGCCATGAAGTCCGTTGTGCGCTCGGTGGGCTCTTCGCTTGGCCGTGCATTGGTGCGCGGCATCCTGGGAAGTCTGAAGCGGGGACGATAATTCTCTTGAAGAAGTAAAAACTCGGATATACTTCGTTATGAAGTGAGTTTTGCTTTTCGGGGGAAATAAATGAAAACCGGCTTTCGTGCTTTTTTGTGTTGGCTGCCATGCCTTGTCTTTGTTTGTGGGTTGCACAGATTTTACGTTGGGAGACCGATGACCGGTTTGATCTGGCTTTTGACATTCGGCCTACTTGGGATCGGTCAACTTTTTGACTTGTTTTTCCTTGGCTCCATGGTGCGCCAGGCGAATATCGAAAGGGGTCTCATGGCAATGGGTGGAAGCATGGCGACTGCCAACAATCACAATGTTGTTGCGCCAGTGATCAACATCAATGTCGATCGCATCTCGCCCTCTACGCCGGCTGCTTAAAGCATCCGCTTGAGCCGCTAACTCGCATGGCGCCTCAGCGCGCGTCATGCGAATTTCATCCGCCAAAGAAAAGGGCCAGCCCGTTTCCGGACTGGCCTTTTTCTTGGAGCTTGTTCAGGACCTGAATCAGATCACGACAATCGGGGTGCCGCTTGGCACGCGGTCGTAAAGATCGATGATGTCCTGGTTCATCAGGCGAACACAGCCCGAAGACACGCTGCGGCCGATCGAAGCCCATTCGGGCGAGCCGTGCAAACGGTAAAGCGTGTCCTGTCCATTCTGGAAAATATAAAGCGCGCGTGCGCCGAGCGGATTGCGCAGGCCCGGCTCCATGCCGCCGTTTTCGACGCTGTATTTTGCCAGTTCCGGCTGACGCGCGATCATCTCTGACGGCGGCTTCCAATGCGGCCACTTCTTTTTCCACTGGATCACGCCCGCACCGGACCATTCGAAGCCCGCGCGCCCAAGTCCGACGCCGTAACGCATCGCCTGTCCGTTCGGCAGCGTGTAATACAGGAAGTGGCTGCGCGTATCGACCACGACCGTGCCCGGCCGCTCGCCGGTCGGATTTGGAACGCGCTGACGGTAATATTGCGGATCGATCTTCTCGAACGGAATGGCAGGGATCTGGAAACCCTCGTCATTCTTTGGCCCATACATCAACGCGTAGTCCGACGGGGCATAGATCGGCTCTGCAGGCGCAAGATCGATGGAAGAGCCGGCGGGGCCAATTTTGGTGGCGCAGGAGGCAAGAAGGGAAGAGGCCGCTACCGCGCTGGCGCCGAACAGAAAGCGGCGGCGATCATGCGGCTCGGACATAAACTTAACGGACATGAGCGTGAGGTCTGCCTTTCAGGGGTGGATGGAGGCAAGCGCAATGAATTGCCTGCTTCAATGCAACAACGCGTGAGTGCGCCAAGAAATCAGGCAGAACAGCGACTTTTTCGTGTTGCGCCGCACAGTTTGCCACATATGTGCCATAAAAGTCACAGCCCCAAAACCGTCAAACGTCCAGCAAGCCGCGCAGATGCGGCAGGATGATCGCGGGCGCGAGATCGGGATATTCGTCAGCCGCCTTGGCGCGGTTGATCCACACCGTGCGGAAACCGAAGCTGGTTGCGCCCGCGATATCCCATCGATTCGACGACTGGAAGGAAACCGCGTCAGGATAAAGCCGGTACTGCGTGCAAATGAGATCGTAGGTTGCCGGATCGGTTTTGAAGCGCTTCACCGCGTCAACCGAAAACACATCGTCGATCACCTGGTCTAAAGCCGCCGAGCGCACCGCAGAGTGCAGCATGTCGGGTGATCCGTTGGACAGGATGGCGATCCGCGCCCCGCTTGCCTTCAGGCTGCGCAGGACATTGGGCACTTCCGGATAGCAATCCAGCGTCCAATAGGCATCCAGCAGCTTTTGCCGCAAAGCGGGGTTCGTATCGGGAAAGCGGGCAAAGGCATGGTCGAGCGCCTGTTCGGTCAAGGCCCAGAAATCCTGATAAGCGCCCATCATGGTGCGGACCCAGGAATATTCCAGTTGCTTGGCGCGCCACAGTTCCGACAAGGCCTGTCCCTGTTCACCAACCTCCAGCGCGTGGCGGCGGACGGCGGAATGGACGTCGAACAGCGTTCCATAAGCGTCGAATACATAATGCGAATGGCGCATGACCTCTCCTTGAACTGCAAGGCGGATGGTTTCGTCTTCCGCACGACACGTCAAGCAAGGCAGACACTGTGGACCGGTTCATGAATCCTGTTGGACCAGCAACCAGACGCATGCTGGGAAACAAGTTGGTACATCGCAGAGCGTTGATGCAAGAGGCGGGAGAGCTTCCGGAACGCCACGCGGACCAAAGCTTGTTCAAAGGTGGCGTTTCCTGTCATCGCACTCCTCGCAAACGTCCCAAAAGGTACTGTATTGCACCGGGATGATAGTGAACGCCGGAGCGTCCTGAAGAATCTGTGGTTGTTAGTTGCCCCGACAATGCATCCGTTACCGCTTTCAGTAATAACGGAAGACCTGCTGACAATTGCAGGTACGGATAAGTGGTGAAATTGTCGAATTTGGTGTGTGTGATTTTTGTTTGTGCAATCACGTTCCCCGTATCAATTCCCTTGTCAACAACATGAACGGTCACGCCACAGTGTTCGGGGTCATTATAGTATAGCGCCCAATAT
>JAFAGL010000054.1 GCA_023422735.1 Pseudomonadota bacterium | reverse complement strand
AGCCAAACCGTCCGCGAAAGCCTCACGCGAGCCGTTGAAAGCGAGGCGGCGCAGTTGATCAAAGGGAGCGAGAGACGCAAACGCATCACCAAGCGCGGGGACAGGCGCGTTCAACTCGTCCGGCGTGGATTCCAGCATCATGCCGCGCAGGGCATGCAGGGTTTTTTCCGTCGTGGCGCTTGCGTGGCCAGGCCGCGACGCCTGACGGATCTTCGATGCCAGTCCAGCCAGCGTGGGCGATAAAGCGCTACGTTGCGCAATGACCTGGGCGTGAGCGGCTCCGTTGCGGCCGATCAGCGAAATGAGGTCGATATCCTTGAGCGCGGAAGATCGCAGAAGCAGGGGGGCTGCGATTTCCACCGGCTCGCCCGCCAAACGGCGAACCAATGCGGTGGGCGCGACAGTGCATTCACTCAGCGCAGCAGCGACATAACGCAATGTGGCTTCGGATACATGGTCGTAAAGCTGAAGGCAGAGATCTTCGAGCTGCACGATTTCGCGCCGACCCGGACGCACAAGCGCGCAGAAGGCCGAAACAGCTGCCCGAAACAGCCGGTCTGCCCGGCCGGTGTCGGTTTTTTCGGCAATATGGCGGAAGTCTTGGGACGTCGACATCGCTACGCTGAACACTGATACGCGAGTGCCACGCGGCACCCTTTGTTCAAATTAAACGCGAGGCGTTAGCAAGCCATTAACCGTCGACTGGCTGACTGGAGATGGAGGCGTTGCGTCACTTGCTCCGATCAACACGAGAGGGCTTGCAGATCATGGCGAATATAATTGACTTCAAACCGCGACCCCGGCCTAGGCCGAGCGTGACGAAAGCTGGAAAGCCGGCAGCGATCATCATTTTCCCGGGCGTTCGATATGAACGGCTCGAAAATGTCGGCGTGCAGGATCAGTCCGAGGCGATCGCAAAGCGCAAGAAGATCAGAACAAACGGATGAACGGCTCTAGCTCGAAGGTTCGCAACGCAAATCCGCGAAAAACCCGTCCAGCACGCCGGTCCAGCTATCGTCAGGCATGAACACGCGAAGCAACACGATGCCCTGGTTCAGTGTGCTTTCAACAAAGATGGATTGGTCGAGCCCGGCGGGCATTCCGCGCCGCAACTCCACCATCTGCGCCGGCGTGGAGATGACCACATCGAGCATGCCTTTGGACGCTGCGCGATCCGTCAAACTGTAAGTGGTGTAGCCGTTCCGGTCATGGATCGAGAAACTCCAGAACGGCACCGGTTGCGCGGATGAAAGACGGACGATCCCATCGGCGAGATCAAAGCGACATGCTGCCGTCCGGAAAAATGGGTCACTACCCTGCGCCAAGGGCACGGCATTCGGCGCCGACCCTGACGCGGGAACGACTTCATACAAGTCTGCCTTGGCAGCCATACGCGTCCACGCGTCCTGCGGGGTGACGAATGGTACAAGGAAAACGATGACGATGTGGATGATCGCTGCACCGATCAAACCGACAAGCAGCGTGTAAAGCAGTTTACCCATTGCAATCGACCAGCTCGATCAAGGGCAGGGCGCTGTCCGACACATCCGCGCGGTTGGCGATGGGGGTATCATAAAGCGTCAAAACCAACTGCATCGAGCCTTCGCCGGATATGGCCAGCCAGTTGCCTGCGCTGGGCTCGGACCCGACGGAAAGTGACAGATGACGCTGCTCGCCTTCGCGTAACAAGTTCAGCGACGACACGGCGGGCTTCTGTAATCCGACGCCTTTGACGAGCCTATGTTTTTCATCCGTCGCGTAGAGCGTCCAGAAGCGGGCAGGCGGCGTTTGTCCTGTGAGGCGATAACGACAGGTCAGGGAAAGCGGTGCGCCCGCCGCATCATGCGTCGCGCGAAATTCGATTCCCTCAGCATGGCCAAGCGCCAGATTGCCGTCACGCGCATCGCGGGCTCGCGTATAAGGATCGGCTTCGCGCGTGCCGGAATCGGGATGAGCGATCCATGGACCGATCGTGGTCGCGCCTATGCTCGCGCTGTGATCGAGCGCGAACAGGACGCTCCAGACACCCCCACCGATGGCAATACAAAGTGCCAACGCGATCAGAAAAAGCGTTTTCAGCATTGCGACGCCAGCCACGCTTCAAACCACATGAACATCGCTTCTCTGCCCAAGGATTTCAGAGCGCCGAAAGCGTATTGCCGGAAGCCGTGCGCGCCGGCGCCTGATTCCGGAATGCCGCTTCGATTTCAGCCAGAACGCGCGTGGTCGCGGGCGACAAAATGCGCGGAGCTTCCAGCCCGGCACGAGCGGCGTCACCTTCCATCCCCGCAACGAGCGGCGCGTTGGCTGGCATTTCTATGAACGGCTTCTCAATCGCCGGGATGGGTTTCAACTCCACGTTGCGATGAGCATAGGCCATCAGGCGCTGCCAGACCATGGCGGGCAGAGAACCGCCGGTCATCTCGTTGGTGGAGGTGAAGTCGTCGTTTCCAAGCCAAACAGCTGCAACGTAATTTCCGGTAAAGCCGACAAACCACGCATCGCGATAAGCCTGTGTCGTGCCAGTTTTACCGGCTGCGCGAATGCCCGGCAGAGCGGCGCGGCGCGCCGTGCCGATTTCGGGAATCTGGACCATGATCGAATTCATCGATGCGACCGCTTGTTCCGACAAAACACGATGCGGGGGCGGCGCGTCGCGGTCGCGCTCGTAAAACACCTTGCCGGAATGGTTGGTCAATTGCGTGATGCCGTGGCGCATGCCCGCATAACCGCCATTGGCGAAGACTTCATAACCAGTCGCCTGATCCAACACTGTCATGCCGGACGTGCCCAGAACCATGGTCTTGTGGCTCTCGATCTCCGATTCCACGCCCATGGCCTCCGCCATCTCCTTGATGGGTCCAACGCCCAGATGATCCTTTGCGAGGCGAACCGGGACAGTGTTGATGGAGCGGATCAGCGCCGACGACAGGGTCATTCGGCCAGAAAAACTCCGGCCGTAATTCTTGGGCGACCAGCCATTCCACGAAATCGGACCGTCCGAAATCACGGATTCCGGCTTGAACCCATGTTCCATCGCAGTGGCGTAGACATAGGGCTTGAAGGAGGAGCCGGTCTGACGCAGCGCCTTTGTTGCACGGTTGAACTGCGAGGTGCCGTAATCGCGGCCGCCGACGATCGCGCGCACGGCGCCGTTCGTATCGAGCATCGCGATGGCGCCCTGGGTGACGCGATATTGCTTGCCATGCTGACGCAGCATGAATTCGAGCGATTCTTCCGCTGCATTCTGCAGATTGAGATCGATTGTGGTCCGCGCAACGAAGGATCGGATACCGGATGGCTGCGCAAGCTGCTTGGCCTGTTCGAAGGCCCAATCAAGGAAGTAATCTGGCGACGTCTTGTCGCCGCGATCAATGACGCTGGCCGGATGCAAACGCGCGGACAAGACCTGGCCTTCCGTCAGGAAACCGCCTTGAACCAGATTGGTCAAAACCTCGTTTGCGCGGCCACGCGCGGCTGGAAGGTTGATATGCGGTGCGTATTTGGCGGGCGCCTTGAACAAACCAGCCAGCATCGCGGATTCGGCGAGCGTCAAATCCTTGACCGATTTGCCGAAATAGAAATCCGCCGCCGCCGTGATGCCGAATGTGCCGCCGCCCATATAACCGCGATCGAGATAAAGCTGCAGGATCTCTTTCTTCGACAGATTCATTTCCAGCCAAACGGCGAGAAACGCTTCCTTGATCTTGCGCTCGAACGTCCGCTCATTGGTGAGAAACAGGTTCTTTGCGAGCTGCTGGGTCAGGGTCGAGCCGCCCTGAACCACGCCATTGGCGCGCATATTCTCGGTCATCGCGCGAGCAAGGCCGAAGAAATCAATGCCCCAATGGGTGAAAAAACGCCGGTCTTCAGTTGCCAGAACCGACTGGATGACATGATCGGGGATCTCATCCACCAGCACGGAGTCGCGCTGAATGATCCCGCGCTGGCCGATTTCATTGCCGTAGCGATCAAGGAATGTGACGGCGTAATCGCCCTGATTGCGCCAGTCCGTCTTTGTTTCCTCGAAAGCGGGCATGGCCAGCGCCAACATGAGAACCGATCCCACCGCGCCGAGCGTGAAGGTTTCCGACGCCAGTTCCGCCAGACCCCTTCGCCAACCACGGACCCGAAAGCGGCGAAAGAAGATCGTGATTTCTTCCCAGCTTCGCGAAGCCCGGAAGCGCCCTTCATAAAGCGCCGAATCCAGCCACGCATCCGCGGCCAACAAGGCTGCAGAGATGCGACCGCGCTTTCCGCGGGCTGTTTTCGGCTCATCCATCGTGCGGTCCGGCAAGCTTTCTACGCGAAACAAACAAAGGCTTGGCTGGCGGATACGGTTTCCCCCGCAGACACGATGGCAGGCTTTCATGTCACACTTCAAGGATAAAGGCTCGGCAGCCTTGCAACAGGGTAAACGAAGGGCGCGACTCAAGCATCGCAAGCGGGAAAACGAAGGCTTTCTCGCGGCTCACGGAACCGAAGCCGTATCAGAATGATTTCTTCAGGATTGAAGGGAAGCCGCGCATCCGACGTGCGGTCTTTGCGAGAATTTTTAACAGGAGATCATGACAGTGGGCATCTTCGACAAGATCAAGGACGCGATCTGGGGTAGCGACGAACCGTCCAAACACAACGACACCGTCGCCATGGGTACGCAGCCGAAAACGGCATCCACCGCAGGAACGCCCTCGGCAACGCCGTCCTCCATGCCAGGCTCCGTGCCGCCGAATACCGCGCCAAAGCCCGCAGCGCCAAACTCTCCGACAGCCGCTCCAACACCAGCAGCACCGACTCCGACCTCGGCTGCTCCCGGCACGGCGCCAAGTGCGAAACCGGGCATGTCGGGCGTCGACGTCGAAAAGAAGCTCGACGCAGCCGTTGCGGCAAAAGGGCAGAAGCTCGATTGGCGCCATTCGATCGTTGATCTGATGAAAGCGCTCGATCTCGACAGTTCGCTGGAAAATCGCAAGGAGCTTGCCAAAGAGCTCAATTATACAGGCGACACCAGCGACTCGGCCAATATGAATATCTGGCTTCACAAGGCGCTGATGAAGAAGCTCGCCGAAAATGGCGGCACAGTTCCCGCCGGCTTGGCCGACTGATCTAGAGGGAAAGCCCGCGGTTTGCGCCGCGGGCTTTCTTTTCCGCCAATAATAGGAAAATAGTCCTTGACCGCGTTACGATGCTTTGGTAGGTTTCAGGCATAGTCACACAGTTGCGACCGAGGCGGCGGCAAGCAGATGCTTCGCAGTGTGACACAACCTCAAGACATGTGGATAGATTCATGGGTGCAAAGGCCGACAAGGTCTGGGCTGCCCTTCGTGCGATTTACGAAGGGGAGAAGCGAGGTTTCGAACTGCTGGCCGATGCGGCGAGCCTGACGGAACACAGGGTGCGGTGCAAGGCAGAGCACGAGGGATGGATTCCCGGCGGACTGGCGACCTCTTACGAAAACAAGACCGTACGACTGCAAAAACAGATAGCGCAGCTCGAAGGGGAAATCGAAAACCTGATCGGCAGTGGCTCAAGTCCCGTTCCCGGGCTGGCCAAGGCGCGGCTTGATCTTCTCGGCCTGCTGCTTCGCTCGGTGGAAAAGCTGAGGGAGATGATGCCGGTCGAAACGACCAAAAGCGCTGAAATGGTGAAGGAGCGGGAGAAGCGGGTTGGCTCGATCATCCAGCGTATCGAAAAAAGAGCGCATGTCCTCGCCCAAGCTTACGCTGCCCAGATCGCGTCAGCGGTACACGCCGGACGAGGCTGAACTGATCGCCCGGGAATGGGTGATGACGGCCCGCCCACAGCAATATCCGCTCCACGAGGGGCAGGCGGGTCACTGGCCCGGTACATGGCTTGTGATCGGCGGACGCGGCTCTGGCAAGACGCGGCTGGGGGCCGAATGGGTCAACGCCCTTGTACGGGGCTATCCGCCTTTCACGCAACCGGGCGAGCGCTATGGGCAGATCGCGCTGGTGGGCGAAACGCTGGGCGATGTGCGCGAAGTGATGATCGACGGGCCTTCCGGCCTCGCGACGATCGCACGCCACGACCGGCCTCGGTTCGAGGCAAGCCGCCGCAGGCTGCTTTGGGACAATGGGGCGGTGGCGCAGATCTTTTCTTCCGAAGACCCCGAAAGCCTGCGCGGGCCGCAATTCGATGCGGCCTGGTGCGACGAAGTGGCGAAATGGAAACATGCCGAAGCCGTGTTCGATATGTTGCAATTCGGGCTTCGGCTCGGCCGATATCCGCGCCAGATCATGACCACCACGCCAAAGCCGACACCGCTCATGAAGCGGCTGCTGGGTGATGCGAACATCGCCGTCACGCGGATGACCACGCAGGACAATGCGGACAATCTCGCGCCGACTTTTATCGCCGCCATGGAACGGCTTTATGGCGGCACGCGGCTGGGGCGCCAGGAACTCGACGGCGAGATGATCGAGGACCGGCCCGATGCATTGTGGACGCGCGGCGCGCTTGAAGCGGCTGTGAAGCCTGTCGGCGACATCGGGCGCATTGTCGTCGCCGTCGACCCGCCGGCCGGTGGCCAAGGGGGTAACAAGGGCAAAGGCAATCGCTGCGGGATCGTGGCGGCGGGGCTTGATGCCGAAGGTCATGTCGTGGTGCTGGCCGATGCGACGGTTGCGGGAGTTGCCCCTCATGAATGGGCGGCGGCGGCGGTTTCGCTTTATCGCAAGCTCGATGCCGATTGCATCCTTGCCGAAGTGAACCAGGGCGGCGCCATGGTGGAAAGCGTGTTGCGCGCGGTGGATGCGAGCGTGCCGGTAAAATCCGTTCGCGCCAAACGCGGCAAATGGCTGCGCGCTGAACCGGTCGCGGCACTTTATGCGCAGGGCCGGGTACATCACGCAGAGCGCTTTGGGGCGCTTGAAGACGAGATGTGCGATTTTGGAGCCGACGGGCTTGCGGGCGGACGCTCGCCCGACCGGGTGGACGCGCTGGTCTGGGCGATCAGCGAGCTGATGGCCGTTGGCGATGCCAATCCGCGCATTCGGCAATTGCGCTGAACGGAACTCACAAATTGAAGGCGATCATGATGAAGGCATGGAACTGGCCGTGGCGACGCGTGCCCGACGTACCGGAGCGCAAGGAGGCGGGCGGCTTCGGCTTCGTGGCGCTGCATGGGCAGAATGCGGCGCACTGGACGCGGCGTGACTACGGTGCGCTGGCGCGCGAAGGCTATATGAAGAACCCGATCGTGCATCGCTGCGTGCGCCTGATTTCGGAGGCGGCGGGATCGGTGCCGTGGGTGCTTTACGAGGGCGTCACAGAGCTCGATGCGCATCCGCTGCTTGCGCTTCTGGACAGGCCGAACAGGCGAATGGCGGGCGCTGCCTTTCTTGAAGCGCTTTACGGGCATCTGCTGCTTTCGGGCAATGCCTATGTCGAGCTGGTTCGAGCGGGCGACCATCACGAGCTGCATTTGTTGCGGCCAGACCGGACGCGGATCGTGACCGATGAGCGCGGCTGGCCGGTGGCGCTGAATGTGGGCGAAGGCAGGGACAAGCGCACCGTGCCGCTCGGGCCGGACGGGGCGCTGCAATTGCAGCTTTTCCACCCTGTCGATGACCATTACGGCTTTGCCCCGCTCGAAGCCGCGCTCACCGCGCTGGATACGCATAATGCGGCCGGGCAATGGAACAAGGCGTTGCTCGACAATTCGGCGCGGCCCTCCGGCGCGCTGGTTTATGCGCCGAAGGACGGCGGCAACCTCAGCGACGAACAGTTCGACCGGCTGAAGGCCGAGCTGGAAGACGGCTATTCCGGCTCGAAACGGGCCGGGCGGCCGCTGCTTCTGGAAGGCGGGCTCGACTGGAAGGCGATGGGCTATTCGCCCCGCGATATGGATTTCATCGAGGCCAAGAATGCCGCAAGCCGCGATATTGCGCTGGCTTTTGGCGTGCCGCCGATGCTGCTCGGCATTCCGGGCGACAATACCTATGCGAATTATCAGGAAGCCAACCGCGCCTTTTACCGCCTGACGGTGCTGCCGATGGTGGGAAAAACCGCGCAGGAGCTTTCGGCGTGGCTCGGCCCGATTTTCGGCGAAAACCTGCGGATCTGGTTCGACCTGGACCAGATCGAGGGCCTGAGCGTGGAGCGTGAGGCGCTATGGTCGCGGCTTACGGCGGCGACGTTCCTCACGGATGACGAGAAGCGCGAAGCGGTGGGCTACCAGCCGCTTCCCTGACAGGACAATCGACATGAATGAGACAGCCTGGATCTGGCTGGCGCGCGCCCTTGGGGCGGCGGCCGGCTCGGCGATTTCACTCGCCTATATTTTGCCGCAAGGACGGCGCGAAGCGGCAGTGCGCTTTGCAGTGGGCCTCGTCAGCGGCGTGGTGTTCGGCGGCAGCGTGGGTCTGAAGATTTCTGAGGAATTCGGGCTCGGCTCAGCGCTCGGACATTTCGAGCTGATGCTGATGGGCTCGGCGACCGCCAGCCTTTGCGCCTGGTGGGCGCTGGGCTTCGTGATGCGCCTTTTCGAGCGCAGCGAACGCAAATTCAAGCCGAGCGAGGGACGATGAGCGCGATTGAAACCAAACG
>JAFAGL010000204.1 GCA_023422735.1 Pseudomonadota bacterium | reverse complement strand
GTCTCAGACTGAATAATACATGTCGAATTCGACCGGATGTGGCGTCATTTCGAAGCGCATGACCTCGGCCATCTTGAGCTCGATATAAGCGTCGATCTGGTCGTCGTCGAACACGCCACCTGCTTTCAGGAAGCCCCTATCCTTGTCCAGGCTCTGCAGAGCTTCACGCAAGGAAGCCGAAACAGTCGGGATTTTCTTCAGCTCTTTCGGCGGCAGGTCATAAAGGTCCTTGTCCATCGGCTGGCCGGGATGGATCTTGTTCTTGATGCCGTCGAGGCCTGCCATCAACAAGGCGGCGAATGCGAGATAAGCATTGGCACCCGGATCCGGGAAACGAACTTCCACCCGTTTGGATTTCGGTGAGGAGCCAAACGGAATGCGGCAAGAAGCAGAGCGGTTGCGCGCGGAATAAGCCAGCAGAACCGGTGCCTCGTATCCAGGAACCAGTCGCTTGTATGAGTTCGTCAGCGGATTGGTGAAGGCATTGATCGCTTTCGCATGCTTGATGACGCCGCCGATAAAGAACAGGCAGCTTTCCGAAAGACCAGCATATTCGTTGCCGGCAAATGTAGGCTTGCCATCGCGCCAGATGGACATGTGCACATGCATGCCCGATCCGTTATCGCCAAAAACTGGCTTGGGCATAAATGTCGCGGTTTTGCCGTAAGCGTTGGCAACCTGATGCACGACATATTTGTAAATCTGCATCTTGTCCGCGTTGCGGACCAGCGTGTCGAATTTCAAGCCGAGTTCGTGTTGAGCGGCCGCAACTTCGTGATGGTGCTTTTCCGTACGCACGCCCATTTCGGTCAGTACGGTGAGCATCTCGGAGCGCATATCCTGCGCGGAATCGATTGGCGGAACAGGGAAATAGCCACCCTTCATACGTGGGCGGTGTCCCATATTGCCGGTCTCGTAATCCGTGTCGTCGTTTGTTGGCAACTCGGTGGAGTCGAGACGGAACCCCGTATTATAGGGATCAGCCTTGTATTTTACGTCGTCGAAGATGAAGAATTCCGCTTCCGGGCCAACAAAGATCGTGTCGCCGACGCCCTCGGCCTTCATATAGGCTTCGGCCTTCTTGGCCGTACCACGCGGATCGCGGTTATAGGCTTCACCGGACACCGGATCGAGAATGTCGCACATGATCACCATGGTTGATTGCGCGAAAAAAGGATCCAAATGGACCGTGTCCGTGTCCGGCATCAAAACCATATCGGACTCGTTGATAGCCTTCCAGCCTGCGATGGAAGACCCATCGAACATGACGCCATCGGCGAACATGTCTTCGTCCACCTCAGCCACATCCATCGTGACGTGATGCATTTTGCCCTTCGGATCAGTGAAGCGCAGGTCAACGAATTTTACTTCATTGTCCTTGATCTGCTTCATGATGTCACTGGGTGTAGTCATATCCAAATTCCTGTTTGCGGTAGGGATGAATAGGGCGAACGCTCAAATAGCGTCGACGCCGGTTTCGCCTGTGCGGATACGCACGACTTCTTCGACATTGGAAACAAAGATTTTGCCGTCCCCAATTCTGCCCGTCTGCGCTGCGTTTCTGATTGCTTCAACAGCAGCATCGACGGCATCGTCCCCAAGAACGACTTCGATTTTTACTTTTGGAAGAAAATCGACCACATACTCCGCGCCCCGATACAGCTCGGTGTGGCCTTTCTGACGGCCGAAACCCTTGGCTTCCGTCACGGTGATACCTTGAAGGCCCACTTCCTGAAGCGCTTCCTTCACTTCGTCCAGCTTGAACGGCTTGATGATGGCTTCGATTTTTTTCATGGCGTTGCCTCCACAGGACTTTCAAATGCTTCGTGTGCCGCTCGCAGGCAGTGAAGCAGGAAGCATGCCAAGCTTGCGTCTGCCAAATCTCACGCCGAGGGTTCGATGCGACCCTACTTCATCCTATTCATAAGCCAAAAGCATGATCGGAAGCGAGAGCCAAGACTTCGAAATTGAACAGAAACTTGTCAGTCGGTGAGATGAAAACGTGAGCAATGTGCGGAATAAATAAGCATCAAGATGTGTGTCGCCCTTTGATCCCAAGCAGAATAACAATCGCGAAAACTGTGGAGTCCCCCATGTATATCCTGACGCCATCTGAGATGAATGCCGTGGATGGAAAAATGCTGGATACCGGCAAAACGACTTGGGAGCTTATGCTTGCAGCGGGGCGCGCGGTAGCAGGCGAAGCGCTTTCTCGTTTCAGCCATGTGCCGGAAGTTGCTGTCT
This sequence comes from Pseudomonadota bacterium, assembly GCA_023422735.1. Taxonomy (GTDB): domain Bacteria; phylum Pseudomonadota; class Alphaproteobacteria; order Rhizobiales; family Rhizobiaceae; genus Tianweitania. The sequence goes on along the minus strand of JAFAGL010000204.1, from coordinate 1,637 downwards.
TATGCGGTCCCGGAAAGAACGGCGGCGACGGATATATGGCAGCTCAATATCTTTCAGAGGCCGGTTTGAATGTGCGCATCTACGCATATGGAACGCCAAAGGTGGGGAGCGACGCTGCAAACGCGGCCAGGCGTTGGAAAGGCGCAGTCCATAACGTTACCGACCTCCAGCCCCATTCGGAAATGCTGGTAATTGATGCCCTGTTTGGAGCTGGAATTTCGAGGCCTTTAGAGGAAAAACTAGCTTTGCAGCTCATCTCCATCGGAGACGCTGGCGCTGCGGTCGTGGCTATCGATTTGCCGTCTGGAGTTTGCGGACGGTCAGGCAGGGTGTTGGGTGTCGCGCTCAAGGCAGACTGCACGGTGACATTCTTTCGCAAAAAGCCTGGACACCTGCTTTATCCCGGCCGTCGCCTTTGCGAAGAGGTTGTCCTCGCCGATATCGGAATCCCCGCCTCGATACTCGATGGGTTGTCCGTGAGCCTGCGAGAAAACGGACCCGAACTGTGGACCGGCCGTTTGCCGAGGCCATCTGCGACTGCGCACAAATACGCCAGGGGCCATGTGGCCGTTTATTCCGGACCGGCAGAATCGACAGGCGCGGCGAGACTTTCGGCGCAGTCGGCTGCTCGGTCCGGGGCAGGGGCGGTGACCCTTCTCGCTCCGCACGATGCGCTGCCTATCCTGGCAGCACATTTGACTTCCATAATGCTCCAGTCTGCTGAAACTGCCGACCACGGGTTGAACTTTCTGCGAAGCCGAAAGGTCACTGCGTTGATATGCGGTCCGGGCTTTGGAACGGGAAACGAACAGGCAGCGGTTATAGACGCTCTCCTTTCGGGAAATACCGTCCCAATGGTTTTGGATGCGGACGCGATCAGCTTGATGGCAGGCCAATCCATGTCGAAACTATCGGCGCGTGGAAGCGAAACTCTGGTGCTGACACCGCATGAAGGTGAGTTTGCACGTCTGTTTCCGCAGCTTTCTGGAAATGAAGCGCTTTCGAAGGTGGATCGCGCTCGCCAAGCGGCAGAGCTTGCCCAGGCGGTCGTCATTTATAAAGGCGCGGATACGGTAATCGCCGCCCCGGATGGCCGCGCAGTCATCAACGGTAATGGCACCGTATGGTTGGCAACCGCCGGATCGGGCGACGTCTTGGCAGGTCTTGTCGCGGGCTTGATTGCCCAGGGTATGCCGCCATTTGAAGCATCATGCGCGGCCGTTTGGGTACATGCTGAAGCGGGTGCTCGGGAAGGATTTGGAATGATGGCCGAGGATTTACCGCAAATGATCAGAACGGTTCTTGCTGAATTGATCGAACGCGTCTCAAATTCCTAATCTACCCGCTCCTGAAGAGCTTTTGCGGCGTGTGGCGCCCTCACTTTTCCTTCATGGATGAAATACACAAAGACGTCGCGCGCTTTTTTCAAAGGCCTTTCGTCTGGAGCAGCTAACTGGAGGTCGTCCGGCTGATCTCCTTGTGCCCAAAGTTGTGCCCGTTTCGCCCACTCGTCCAAAGCTTTTTCGCTATAGGCGGTGGGGATACCGTCTTCGCCCTTCTGCAAGCGTGAATAAACCAAATCGGAGGTGACGTCGGCAATCTCTGGATAATCGTGATGATCGGCATGACAGATTGCC
>JAFAGL010000049.1 GCA_023422735.1 Pseudomonadota bacterium | reverse complement strand
TGGCGGACGTGACAAGAAACGACCGCGACAACATGATGGCGCAGACCTATCTTTCGTCGGATACCGGCAAGGTTTACACCATGCTCGCACATGCAAGCGGGCGGCTGCGGTAATTCGATCCGTGGTTTCATGAAAAAGGGCAGGCCCACGCGCCTGCCCTTTTCGTTTGTCCCGCAGGCTGGTTTACTGGGCCTTCCGGGCGGAGGCACTGAACTGCACGATATGTCGCGCGCTCCAAGGTTCAGGCAATAAAAAAGGCGGGTGTGAACACCCGCCTTTGGAACTTCGAATGCCTCCAAGGCATCACATCGACGACGCTGCCCAGCTGACGATTTCTCCGCCCGCCTGATTAAAGGCCTGATCCAGCGCATTGATATAGGCTGCGTTGCCCGCACCGCTCGAAACAGGGGCACGAGCAACAAAGCTTCGCGATGCGCGCACCACGCCGGTGCGGTCGTTCAACAAACGAACGAACAACTCGACGGTTGCTGTGCTGCCACCGGAAGCGTCGATCTGGAAGCGCCGGATCTCGGTGACGATCTGATAATCGATCGCCAGTCCCTCACCTGGCTTACCCACGCCGCCGAAGCGATTCGAGGCCTGGAAGCTTTCCGCCAAACGAGCCTGCACCACACGCGGCAGCCTGTCGGCCCATTGCGCTCCACCAAGATACTCGATCGAGCCCGGCGCAGGCGCGATCACGATCCGCTCACCGTCAAGCGACTTCAGGGCTGTCGGTTCTGCAACCAGGATCTGAACACGCCCGCGACGCGGCCCCTCACTCGCCCGCGGTGCAGACAAGGAATAAGTGTCCAATGGAGCCGGCGATCCACCGAGAAGCGCGCAACCTGAAATCGAGAGGGACAGCGCTGCAACGCCGAGCAAATGAATTCCTGTACGCACCGGATGCCTCCGCCCACTACGTGACTCACCGTGAACGGAGAGACTACAACCTGAGATATGTGTCAAACTACGTATCACGCTTGTCAACGCCGGTTCCGCCCATTGTATTCGCGGACCGCACCTTCGCCGCCATTGATGATCCGCTGAGGATTGTTGGCAAGGTCTTCCACGGATTGTTCGATACGATTGATCGCACGGCGACCATCGGAAACCAGACCGTTGATATTACGCAGGCCCTGATCGCTGAAACGGTTGAGATTATCGGCAATGGCGCCCAGTCGCGCATTCAATTGATCGGCCACCTGCTTGAAGGAACGCAACGTGTCGCTGGCTTCGGCCATCACACCGTTGGCCTCGCCTGAGCCGAGCAGATTGTCGACCTTGACGAGAATGCCATCCACGCGCACCGAAGCCTGATTGATGCGCTGCATGAACTGCTGCGCATCGGCAACCGTCTGGTCGATGTCGCCCGACCTTTGGCCGATGCGTTCTGCGACCGCCGCGAAATTATTGATGGCGCGATTGGCCGTCACGCCAGCCTGTTCCACCTGCGCCAGAGTATTGCGGACAATGGCCGGATCGACACCGGCGATGACTTCGTTGACCCGTTCCACGGTCGAATTCGCGCCCTGCACAACGGATTGAACAGAATCGGCCGCATCGTTCAGCGCACTCATGATCTGATCCACCCGCCCGGAGGAATTGCGCAAGGACTCGGTAAATGTCGTGACATTCCCGACGATCTCGCGGATCTGCTCGTGATTGACCGAGTTCAGGAGCCCTTCAGCCGCGGTCAAAGCGCCGTCCAGCTTCTGAGACGCGCCATCCAGCGTTTCCGACAAGCGGCTGACGCTCGCGAGGAACGTGTCGATGCCTTCCGCATTGCGCGCAAGTGAATCGGAGAAGACCTTAATGTTCTGAACCGTTTGGGTGAGCGGCTCGCGCGAATCCTTGGCGAAGCCTTCAAGCTCCACCAGAACGGAATCGGCGCGCCGCAAGATGTTCTGGGACGATTGCAGAAGATTGGTGACCGCTGACGGGTTGGCGGTGATCCGGGCAACCTCGCCCGCCTGCGCCGCCGCTTCCAGGAGGTTCGGTTCGGCCAGATTGCCGCCCTTGAGCTCGATATTGGCCTGCCCGGTCAAACCGGCAAGACCGACATCGGCCTGCGTCGACTGGGTGATCGGGGTAGAAAAATCGATCTCGGCATCCGCAATCGCGTCGCTTGGATTGTTGCGATCAATGAAAACGCGCGTGATGTCGCCGACCTTCACGCCGTTGAACAGAACCGCGCTGCCACGACCCAACCCCGACGCCGAGCCCGGAATACGGATGCGCAGTGTCGCGGTTTCGCCGCGGCTATCGGCCATCGCCGTCCAATACACGAAGCCGAAAGCGGCCAGAATGGCGGTAATCGTGAAGATCCCGACAATTACGTAATTGGCTCTGGTTTCCATTAATCGGATCCCCTCGCATCAAGGTCGAGCTGCCGCGCGCGTTTGCCGCGGAAATAAGATTTCACCCAAGGCTCTTCGCTCTTGAGCATGTCTTCGATCGTGCCGTCGACCATCACCCGCTTTTTGCCCAGAACGGCAATGCGGTCGCAAACGGAAAACAGGCTGTCGAGATCGTGCGTCACCATGTAAACGGTCAAGCCAAGCGTATCGCGCAAGGTGCGCACGAGATCATCGAAATCGGCCGCCCCGATCGGGTCGAGACCGGACGTCGGTTCATCGAGAAAGACGATCGACGGATCGAGCGCCAAAGCACGGGCAAGTGCTGCGCGCTTGATCATGCCGCCCGACAATTCGGAAGGAAATTTCGGCCCTGCGTCCTGCGGCAAGCCGACAAGGTCGATCTTCAACCGCGCCAGTTCATCCATCAACTTGGGCGGCAAATCCAGATATTCGCGCATCGGCACCTGGATGTTTTCGAGCACAGTCAAAGCAGAAAACAGCGCGCCATGCTGGAACAACACGCCGGTTCGCATATCGACTTCCATGCGCGTGCGATCATTTGCCTTGTCGAGATCGACGCCCAGCAGCTTGATCGTGCCTTTTTGCTTCTTGTTGAGGCCGAGCACAGTGCGCAGCAACACCGACTTGCCCGTGCCCGAACCACCGACGAAACCGAGAATTTCGCCGCGATACACATCGAGCGACAGGTTTTCGAGAATGGTCTTCGATCCGAACGAAACCGTGACGTCGCGCGCCTGGAGAATAACGTCGCGCCCAGCTTCTTCCGGCAACTTCTCGGCCTGGATGTCCTGAGGGTTGGAATTCATCACCGTCAAAATCGCGCCTCAGAAATCAATCGCTGCGTAGAACATGGCAAACAGCCCGTCGACGACAATCACGATGAAGATCGATTTGACGACGGAGGTCGTCACCTGACGGCCCAGCGATTCCGCGCTGCCGCCGACTTTCATGCCTTCAACCGAGCCGATGATGCCGATGATCATGGCCATGAAAGGCGCCTTGATCAAACCGGCCAGCACTGACGAAAGATCAATCGCATCGCGCAACCGATCGATAAAGGCTTGCGGTGGAATGCCCGAGTAGCTCCATGCAACGAACATGGCTCCACCGAGTGCGGCGAAATTGGCAATAATGGCCAGGCATGGCAGCGCCACGACCAGCGCAACCAAACGCGGGAAAACCAGAACGCCGATCGGATTGAGGCCGATCACCTTCAGTGCATCGATTTCCTCGCGCATCTTCATGGAGCCGATTTCGGCCGTGATCGCGCTGCCCGAGCGCCCCGCAATCATGATCGCGCTCAGCAACACGCCGAGTTCGCGCATCACCAGAATGCCGACGAGGTCGACCGTGAAGATTTCAGCGCCGAAATAGCGCAGCTGAAACGCCCCCTGCTGGGCGATGATCGCGCCCACGATGGCCGACATCAGAACCACGACGGGAATGGCGCCGACGCCCATCTTGTCGATCTGGGCCGCGATCGCTGCCGGATTGATCGCATGACCGCGATCAAGCTTCATCTGCGCGCCACGGATCGTCGCGCCGAGAATATGCATGCCAGCCAGAAAATCACCGCCCAGCGACGCGACGTTGCGGCCCACGACCTCAAAGAACTGCAGAGGATCAAAGGCCCGCTTCTTTGATGCAGGCTCCTCGAACTTCGCCATTTCGTCCACGGCATCGAGCAGGATCGCGGAGTTCTCCGACGCGTTCACCAAATCGACATCGGCAGACTTGTTGGCCTGACCTTGCGCCAAACGCTTGATCAGCCATGCGCCGGCCGTATCGAGCGAGGTGACTTGCCCAAGGTCGAGGCGCAGGGTGCGAATATCACTTTGACTTTCCAGCTTGCGCATCTGGGCATCGACATGAGCAACGCTATGCGTTGTCCAGGCGCCTGAAAACGCGCAGGTCACCGCGTCGCCGTCCTGCGACACGTCGATATGAGCTTCGTCCTGCAACTGCATCCCGGCGCTTGCGCCGTCTTGAGCTTCGGTCAACATAGGCTTTTCTTATCCCGCCCTGATTTGCCTGTCATTGTGATCCGGGCAACACTATCGAGATGTTTTATGGTACGACGCCTTTTCCTTGCAAAAGATCGGTTCCCAATCGCCGGGACATTCACCATCGCGCGCGGTTCGAAAACCGAGGCTGTGGTGATTCTGGTCACACTCCAGGAGGGCGGAAGCCAAGGGCGGGGCGAATGCGTGCCCTACCGACATTACGGTGAAACGCCCGAAAGCGTCGTTCAACAAATCGAAACCGCGCGCGCGGCGATCGAAGCCGGCGCGGATCGTCAAGCTCTGCTTTCCGTGATGCCGGCGGGGGCGGCGCGCAACGCGGTCGATTGCGCATTGTGGGATCTGGAAGCAAAGCTTTCGGGACGAAGCGCGAGCGAGACAGCAGGCTGCAAAACGCTTCAACCGCTGGAAACCGCCTTCACCATCTCGCTTGGCGAACCGGAACGGATGGCAGCGCAAACCATGGAGAATGCGTGGCGCCCGTTGCTGAAGGTCAAGCTGGGCACGAATGACGACATTTCGCGCATGCGCGCTGTAAGAAACGCAGCGCCCCAAAGCCGCATCATCATCGACGCCAATGAAGGCTGGACGCAAAACAATCTGGCCGATCACCTTGCTGCGGCGGCAGATTTCGGCTTTGCCCTGATCGAACAACCTTTGCCGGCAGGCGCGGACGATCTCCTTGCAAAGACCGACCGACGCGTTCCGATCTGCGCCGATGAAAGCGCGCATGGCATCGAAGGGCTGGAAGCACTGCGCGCGCGCTACGATGCGATCAACATCAAGCTCGACAAAACGGGTGGTCTGACCGCAGCGCTGGAATTGCGGCATCGCGCGGACGCTCTCGGTTTCAAGATCATGGTCGGCTGCATGGTCGCCACCTCGCTTTCCATGGCGCCCGCGACGCTTCTGGCGCAAGGTGTCGATTTTGTGGATCTCGACGGCCCTCTTCTTTTGTCGAAAGACCGCCAGCCAGGACTTGTTTACACTGGCTCACTGGTTTCACCGCCGCAATCCGAACTTTGGGGCTAGGCTGGGATTCGCGTATCCATCTAACCGGCCAAAAAACACGAGAAGGGAGCAATCATGGATCTGGGACTAAGCGGCAAATGGGCGATTGTCTGCGCTTCGAGCCGTGGGCTCGGCCGCGGATGCGCCTTCGCCTTGGCTGAAGAAGGCGTCAACCTCGTCGTGAACGGTCGCAACGCCGAAACGCTGGCGGCCACTGCGGCCGAAATCCGTTCGAGATACAGTGTGGAAGTCCATGAAGTGGCTGCCGATGTTTCGAGCCCGGACGGTCAGGCCGCATTGCTGGCGGCTTGCGCCACGCCGGATATTCTCGTCAACAACAATGCCGGGCCGCCTTCCCGCGATTTTCGCTCACTTGACCGGGACGCGATGATCGATGGCGTGACGCAAAACATGATCACCCCGATTGCGCTGATCCAGGCTGTGATCGACGGCATGGCGGAACGCGGGTTTGGCCGCATCGTCAATATCACCTCGCTGTCGATTTACATGCCGATCGTGGGGCTGGACCTTTCATCGGGGGCTCGCGCCGGATTGACGGCTTTTCTGGCGGGTGTCGGCAAAACCGTGGCTGGCCGTAATGTGACGATCAACGGCTTGTTGCCTGGCAAATTCGACACCGACCGGATCCGCGCCACCACACAGTTTGGCGCCGAGAAAGCCGGAATGTCATTTGATGACTATGCAGCACGCCAGAAAAAGGAGATTCCGGCTGGCCGCCTTGGAACGCCCGAAGAATTCGGCAAGGCCTGCGCATTTTTATGTTCCGCCCATGCGGGCTACATGACCGGACGCAATTTCATTCTCGATGGCGGCCTTTTTCCTTCCGCTTTTTGAGTTCAAACGGCAGTCAGCTGCAGGAGACAGTTTTGAAACTTATTCGTTTTGGTGAGAAAGGCGCTGAGCGTCCGGGTTTGATCGATCAGAATGGCGAAATGCGCGACGCAACGTCCATTGTTGCGGATTACAGCCCGGAAACGATCTCGCTCGACCTGCTCGATCGGCTCCGCCATGCCGATCCACAAAGCCTGCCGCTGGTGCCATCGGGAACGAGGATCGGCGCGCCACTTTCACGCACCGGACATTTCGTGGCCATCGGCCTGAATTTTGCCGATCACGCCGCTGAGACCGGCGCTGACATTCCCAAAGAGCCGATGGTGTTTTCCAAGGCTCCAAACTGCCTGAATGGGCCAAATGACGATATTCTTTTGCCGCGCGGTTCGGTCAAGCTCGACTACGAGGTGGAACTGGCGGTGGTGATCGGCAAACGTTGCGACTATGTTTCGCAAGAGCAGGCCCTGTCACATCTGCTGGGTTACGTGCTTTGCAACGATGTTTCCGAGCGCGATTACCAGAAACAGCGCGGTGGCCAGTTCATCAAGGGCAAGAGCGCACCGACTTTCGGACCGCTCGGCCCGTGGATCCTCACAACGGATGAAATTGCCGATCCCCAGGCGCTTCCCATGTTTCTCGACGTCAATGGCGAGCGCAGTCAGGACGGCAACACCAATTCGATGATCTTTTCCGTCGCCAAGATCGTTTCCTATTTGTCTGAGTTCATGGTTCTGGAACCGGGCGACATCGTCACCACCGGAACGCCGGCCGGCGTGGGTGCAGGCAAGACGCCGCCCGTATTCCTGAAAGCTGGCGACGAGATCCGGCTTGGCGTTGAAAAACTCGGCGAACAGCGCGCACGGATCGTTGCGCGGCAAGCAAACTGACGCGGTGTGAGTGCCATGGCGCCGCAATCCGGGTTCGGACTGAAAGCAGATATCGACTGGTCGCAATCACGACCGTCCAGCGAAGGCCAGGTTCTGATTTGCGCCATCAACATGGACCGGTCGCCGGACCGCTGGCAGGCTTTGCGCCAACAGCTCGATGCCAGCGGGCTGCCTTACCTGCGCTTGAGCGCCGTGGACGGCCGCAACCTGCCCGAAAGCCTTCGGGCCCGGATCGATGCGGCCCATTTCCAGCGCGCCAACGGACGCAGCTCTACCCCCGGCGATCTCGGCTGTTATTTCAGTCATGTCGCGGCATGGAGCGTGCTGAAAGACGTTTCGCAGCCCTATTTGATCGTGGTTGAGGACGACGCCGTGTTCGCGCCCGACTGGACAAACACACTGCAATCGGTTCTGAGCCATTATCAATCGGGAATGCTGCTCAAACTCTCGTTCCAGCGCAAGGGCGTGGTCAAGGAAGTCGAGAAGATCGACCCCACCCATCGCCTCGTGCGACCATTGACGCATCAGGCCTGCAATGCTGCCTACCTGATCGACCGAAAGGCGGCCGATCGACTCTCAGGCAATGCCTATCCGATGTTTCTTCCAGCCGATCATTATGTCGAATCGCCCTGGTTGACGGGCGTTGCCGTGCGCACGATTATGCCGGCTCTGGCACGTCAGCGGGGTGTGGAAAGCACGATCAGCAAGCAACAGAAATTCCATTGGACGCAGCGTATTCCGACCCTGCTTTACCGCATCAAATCGCATTCCCTGCGTTTGTGGCACAGCTATTTTCGAATGGCCTAGCCCTTGACGCGATAGATCGCTATTTCCGAGACCAACCGAGCGGGGCAAAGCACCCGCTGATATTCTCTTTGATTGAATAATGTGGAGTGCCTTGATGACCGAGATGCAGGACAAAAAGCCGGCTTCCGGTGATCTCGACCAGAACGCATTGTTTTTCCACCGCTATCCAATTCCTGGAAAGCTGGAAATTCAGGCAACCAAGCCGCTGGGCAACCAGCGCGACCTGGCGATGGCTTATTCGCCCGGCGTCGCCGCGCCGTGCCTTGCGATCCAGGACGATCCGGATGCGGCTGACGATTACACGACGCGCGCCAATCTGGTTGGCGTCGTTTCGAATGGCACGGCCGTTCTGGGCCTGGGCAATATCGGACCGCTCGCATCGAAGCCGGTGATGGAAGGCAAGGCGGTTCTGTTCAAGAAATTCGCCGGCATCGATGTGTTCGACATCGAGCTGGATGCACTGGAAATCGAGCGCGTCGTCGACACGGTTTCGGCCCTTGAGCCCACTTTCGGCGGCATCAATCTCGAAGACATCAAGGCGCCGGAATGTTTTGAGATCGAGGAACAGTTAAAGGCGCGTATGCGCATTCCGGTTTTCCATGACGACCAGCACGGCACCGCGATCATCGTCGCGGCGGCCGTTCTCAACGCGCTCGATCTTGCTGGAAAACGCGTTGAAGACGTCAAGATCGTAACGTCCGGCGCCGGCGCGGCTGCCCTGGCCTGCCTCAATCTTCTCGTTTCGCTCGGCGCCAAACGCGAGAATATCTGGATCACCGATCGACATGGCGTTGCTTATGTGGGCCGCGTGGAGGAAATGGATCGATGGAAGGAGCCTTATCTCAAGGACACGCCATTGCGCAGTTTGGCCGATGTCATCGGTGGTGCCGATGTGTTTCTCGGCCTTTCGGCTGCGGGCGTGTTGAAGCCTGAGCTCCTTTCGGAAATGGCGGAAAAGCCGCTGATCCTAGCCTTGGCGAACCCGACGCCCGAGATCATGCCCGATCTCGCCCGCGCCGCGCGCCCCGATGCCATGATTTGTACCGGGCGGTCGGATTTTCCCAATCAGGTGAATAATGTCCTGTGCTTCCCCTATATTTTCCGGGGCGCGCTGGATGTCGGCGCGACAGCCATCAATGAAGACATGAAGATGGCCGCAGTCCGGGCGATCGCAGCTTTGGCGCGCGAAGAGCCTTCCGATGTCGCCGCACGCGCTTATTCGGGCGACACACCTATGTTCGGACCGGATTTCCTGATCCCGTCGCCGTTCGATCCACGCCTGATCTTACGCATCGCACCGGCGGTTGCAGATGCCGCAGCCCAAACCGGTGTGGCACGGCGTCCGATCACCGATATGCCGGCCTATCTCGACCGCCTGAACCGCTTCGTTTTCCGCTCCGGCCTGGTCATGAAGCCGATCTTCTCGGCAGCCAAGACCGCCACCGCAAAGCGCGTGATCTTTGCAGATGGCGAAGATGAACGCGTGCTTCGCGCAGCGCAGGTCGTGCTGGAAGAAAAGCTCGCTTTGCCGATCCTGGTTGGCCGCCCAGCCGTGATCGAAACGCGTCTGGCCCGTTATGGGCTGCGCATCCGACCCAATATCGACTTCGAAATCATCAATCCCGAAGACGATCCGCGGTACCGCGATTATGTCGAAACGCTCATGGCGCGCGCCGGTCGTCGTGGCGTGACGGTGGAAGGCGCACGTAATCTGGTGCGTACCGATACAACCGTGATCGCGGCGATCGCACTTGTTCGCGGAGATGCAGACACGATGATCTGCGGGCTTTCAGGCCGCTTCGAGCGGCATATCCGCTATGTCCGCCTGATTGTCGGAGCAAGCCAGCAAACCAAGGATCGCGATCTCTCGGCACTTTCCATGCTGATTTCGCAAAAGGGCGTCACCTTCTTCACCGACACTTATGTCACCGTCGATCCTTCCGCCGAGGAGATCGCGGAAATGACAGTGCTGGCTGCGGAAGAAATCCGCCGCTTCGGGATAGAGC
>JAFAGL010000036.1 GCA_023422735.1 Pseudomonadota bacterium | reverse complement strand
CGCGTGACTTCGTTGAAGATAGGGGTCAGTTTTTCATCAATCTGCATAATAAAGTCTCCTTGACGAAAATCGCAGTGATCCAATCACGGCGTTGACGCAAGGGACTTGCCTGCAGAATCATCAGTTGCCAAATTTTTCCAACATTTATTTTCGCTGGACCAGGCCCGTGCGCGCGCCACCGCGTTTCGATGCGAAGTTGAACTCAGATCTTGCGCAACGCGACCTCCTCGATGAGGTGATCGGCCCCTTTGCGCAGGATCAGATCCGCCCTCGGGCGCGTCGGCAGGATGTTTTCGCGCAGATTGCGCAGATTGATATTGGCCCAAAGCCCTTCGGCGATCGAGCACGCGGCCTCCTCGCTTACTTCCGCATATTTGTGGAAGAAGGAGTCGGGATTGGTGAAGGCCGTTTGCCGCAGCCGCATGAAGCGGTCGATGTACCAGCGATGGATCAGCGGCTCGTCGGCGTCGATATAAATCGAGAAATCGAAGAAATCCGAAACAAAAGGCACCGCCTTGCCATCGCGCGGCATATCGCGCGTTTGCAACACATTGATCCCTTCGAAGATCAGAATATCGGGCCGGTCGACCTCGACATGAGCATCCGCCAAAACGTCATAGGTCAAATGCGAATAAACCGGCGCGCGGACATTTCGCTGTCCCGATTTGATGCTCGACAGGAACCGTAACAGCCCGCCGAAATCATAGCTTTCTGGAAAGCCCTTGCGTTCCATCAGCCCTTCGCGTCGCAGTTCCGCATTGGGCAGCAGAAAGCCGTCGGTGGTAATCAGGTCGACCTTGGGCGAGGAAGGCCAGCGCGCCAGCAATTCCTTCAAAACGCGCGCGGTGGTGGATTTGCCTACCGCCACCGAGCCCGCGATCCCGATAATATAAGGCGTCTTGGCCACGCCGTCGCCGTTGAAGAAAACCTGGCGCTGGCGGTAAAGAAGCTGGCTCGCTTCCACATGGGCCGACAACAGGCGCGACAGGGAGAGATAAATTCGCCGCACCTCGTTGAGGTCGATCGGATCGTTCAGCGAACGCAGTCGCTGAACTTCGTCTTCGTCCAGTGTCAGCGGCGTATCGGCACGAAATCGCGCCCATTCCTCGGCCGAAAAAACACGATAAGGCGAATAGCGCTCGGATTCGGTCAGAATGCCCTCGAGATGGAGGGGCACCTGCTTCTGCGCCGCCGCTTTCATGAACCGCTCCGGGCAGACTTTTCGGCGATACCTGATTGTGCCGTGCGGCGTTCGAGTTCGGCCAGCACCTCGGCAAGCGGCACATCCGCCACCGCCAGCACGACCAGCAGGTGGTAAAACAGGTCGGCGCTTTCCGAAACGAGTTCCTGCTTGTTGCCCGATACGGCGGCGATAACGGTTTCCACCGCTTCCTCGCCGAACTTCTTGGCGGCCCGTTCCATGCCCGCTTTGTAAAGCTTGGCAGTCCAGGAGTCGGAAGCGCCCGAGCGCGCCCGCTCGGCAATGATGGCTTCCAGATCGCTCAAAGTGAATTTGCTCACGGCAAACCCTCCCAGGAAGATTAGGCGACCATGTCGAGACGCATGGGCAGGCCGGCTTTTGCCATGTGCGCTTTGGCTTCGGCAATCGAAAACGTGCCGAAATGGAAGATGGAGGCCGCCAGGACCGCGCCCGCATGGCCGTCGCGAATGCCTTCCACGAGATGGTCGAGCGTGCCGACACCGCCCGATGCGATCACTGGCGCGCGTACGGCATCTGCCACCGCGCGGGTCAGCGCCAGATCGTAGCCGGCTTTGGAGCCGTCACGATCCATGGAGGTCAGGAGGATTTCGCCTGCTCCAAGGTCGACAACCTTGCGCGCGAATTCAATTGCGTCGATGCCGGTCGGGCTGCGTCCGCCATGGGTAAAGATCTCCCAGCGATCTTCTTCGCCGGCAAGAGAAACCTTCTTCGCGTCGATCGCCACGACAATGCACTGGTTACCAAACTTGTCGGCAGCCTGTGCAACGAATTCCGGGTTCTTGACGGCGGCGGTATTGATCGAAACCTTGTCAGCGCCCGCCAGAAGCAGCTTTCGCACATCGCCGACAGCGCGCACGCCCCCGCCCACGGTCAGCGGCATGAAGCAATGTTCGGCGGTTTGCGCAACAATGTCGAAGATCGTGTCGCGATTGTCTGAAGATGCAGTGATATCCAGGAAGCACAACTCGTCTGCTCCCGCCGCGTCATAGGCCTTGGCGGCTTCCACCGGGTCACCGGCATCGATCAGGTCCACGAAATTGACGCCCTTGACGACACGGCCGTCCTTCACGTCGAGGCAGGGAATGATGCGGGCTTTCAGGCTCATGAACGCGTCTTCTTCCAGCGAATAAACAGCACGACTGCCGCAATGCACCAGATAACAAGGAAGATCAAACCAAGCGGCACGGTAAAAACGAGAACGAAGCCCATCAGGGCCAATACGGTCAGCGCTTCACCAAAATCTGTGCCAAAGATCACGCAAGAACTCGTCCCGGCTTCGTTCAGGTTACAGCCGAGCGGCAGCGCAATAGCGAGAGCGATCAAACTTGGAATGAGCGGCGCGAGCATCAGGATCACGATGGCTGTCAAAGTCTCCAGCATGCGCCGCCGCGTCGAGCGCAACTGTGGCGGCGGTGTCATGACAGGGACCTGTGAGCCGCGCCGCCTGTCATGATTTGCTTAGCTTCTGGCTGCGTAGAAGCGCCAGCGCCTCGGCCGGATCGATGCGCCCGTCATAAAGCGCCCGGCCGGAAATCGCACCTTCAAGAATAGCAGCATCCGGCCGCGTCATGCGCTTGATATCGTCCAGCGAAGCCAGCCCGCCCGATGCGATCACGGGAATCGATACCGCTTGGGCAAGCGCGATGGTCGAGGGCCAGTTGATGCCGGCCAGAACGCCGTCGCGGTCGATATCCGTATAGATGATCGCCGCCACGCCAGCGCCTTCGAATTTCTTCGCAAGCTCGATCACTTCAAGCGATGAGGCTTCGGCCCATCCCTCGACGGCCACCTTGCCGCCCTTGGCATCGATGCCGACGGCAATCCGGCCGGGAAAGCGCTTGCAGGCTTCGCGCACGAGATCCGGGTCGCGTACCGCGATCGTTCCCAGGATCACCCGCGCCAGCCCCTTGTCGAGCCACGCCTCGATCTGTGCCAGCGTGCGAATGCCGCCACCAAGCTGCACCGGATTGGTGGTTGCCTTCAGGATTGCCTCGACGGCTTCCCCATTGCGGCTTTCACCGGCGAAGGCCCCGTCGAGATCGACGACATGCAGCCACTCGAAGCCCTGGCTCTGGAACTCTCGCGCCTGCGCTGCCGGGTCTTCATTGTAAACGGTGGCGCTGGCCATTTCGCCAAGCTTGAGCCGAACGCAGCGGCCTTCCTTGAGATCGATAGCAGGAAAAAGAATCATGTCTTTGATTTTACTGGGCCATTTTGCTTGGGATAGGACCC
>JAFAGL010000030.1 GCA_023422735.1 Pseudomonadota bacterium | reverse complement strand
GAACGGGATCGACACGACTTATATCCAGACCGATCCCAGGCGCAGTGTCGGTCTTTACGCCATCGAGGTTCTGGAAGGTGGCGAGCGTCGGTTTTCTTATTGGCGCTCGCATTCCGCCGCGCGCCAGCTGGCTGATGATGCCGAGGCGCTCAGTGAAGCCGCCAAACAGGCGGATCTGGTTTATGTGTCCGGCATCACGCTGGCGATCTTGCCGGAAGACGGGCGCAAACTGGTGATTTCAGCCTTGGCTGAGGCGAAAGCCGATGGGCGCTTGGCCGTTTTCGATCCCAATATCCGTTTGACCTTGTGGGAAAGCGACGAGGCTTTGCGCTTCTGGCTGCGCGAAGGCGCCAGGGCAGCGACGATCGGCCTGCCGAGTTTCGAAGACGAAGCGGCTCTTTTCGCAGATGCCGATGTCGAGGATTGTGCGCGGCGCTGGCTCGAATGGGGAAGTTCGGAAGTCGTCGTCAAGAATGGCGGCGACGCCATGGCGATTGCCGCATCCGGTGCCGATATCGAGATCGTGGAAGTGGAACGCATAAAGGCTCTGGATACGACCGGCGCAGGCGATTCCTTCAATGGCGGCTATCTCGCAGCGCGCGTCGCGGGCATTTCCAGGCGTGAAGCTGCGATGCGCGGCCATGAGCTGGCGGGACGGGTCGTTTGCCAGCGCGGCGCGCTGGTGGACATGGCCGATCTGCAAGGCTTCAAAACTGCCAGATCGCTGGCCAGCGAATAAGCTGCGTCGTTGCAATATTCGTGTCAGTCACTGGTCCGGCATGTGTGAAACAGGCTGACGAATACTGGTTGCGACTTAGAAGTAATAGACTAATATATCAATTGAAGTTGGAGGAACTTCAAGGCTGGCTGCTTGCCTTGCCGATAACAATTGGGAGGAGATCATCATGTTCAGGATTTCACGCAGACAAGCGCTTGGTCTGGCGACAGGCTTTGCGGCATTGCCGCTGACACGCGCTTTCGCCGACGATCTCGCTTTGCCGTCATCGCCGGTTGCTCTTAACGTGGTGGATGTCGCAGGCAATCTGCAATTGACCCAGGCAGCAATCGAGAATTTTGCCAAGGAGAACCCGGAGCTCGTTTCGCGCATCACATTCTCGCGTGCACCATCGCCTGAACTTCCCGCCAAGATTTCAGCGCAGCAGCGCGCCAACCGCGTTGATATCGATCTGGTTCTCACCGGCCCCGGCGCCATGTCGGACGGCATCACGCAAGGCCTGTGGATCGATGTCTGGACGCGCTACGCGTCGGCACTTCCGAAGGCCGAGGATGTTTACCACGAAAACGCTTTGATGATGCAGAAGAACTTCGGCCAGAACGAAGGCGTTGCGGTGGTTTATTCGCCTTCGGGTCCATTGTTCGAATATGCGCCCGACCGAGTGAAGACCATCCCCAGAAATGCCCAGGAACTGCTGGCCTGGGTGAAGGAGAATCCTGGCAAATTCTGTTACGCGCGACCGGTGAATTCCGGGCCGGGCTGGACCTTCCTGATGGCGATGCCCTACATCCTGGGCGACAAGGATCCGAGCGATCCGATGAACGGTTGGGACAAGACCTGGGCCTATCTCAAGGAGATGGACAGCGGCATTGATTATTATCCGTCCGGGACGACCGTGACGATGAAGGAACTAGCCGAAGGCACCCGCGACATGATCGTTTCCACTTTTGGCTGGGACATCAATCCGCGCGTTTTGGGTATCGTGCCCAAGGAGATAGAGACTTTTGCGCTGGACGAAACCCACTGGGTGCCTGACACGCAGTTCATGTGCGTGCCAAAGGGCGTTTCCGACGACAAGGTGGCAGTTCTGCTGAAGCTCATGAGCTATATGCTCGAACCGGAACAGCAGGCATACACATATGACAAGGGTTATTTCTATCCCGGCCCGGCAGTCAGGAATGTCGAACTCAGAGCTGCACCGCAGGAAAGCCAGGATGCAATCGCAGAATTCGGACGTCCGGGTTACGACGAGCTGATCGCGAAATTCCCTGTTGAAGCGCCACTTGAGCCCAAAGCCCTGGTCGCCGCTTTCGAAAAGTGGGACCGTGAGGTCGGCGCCAACAAGATGAAGCAGTGAGCATGCGCTTCGGCGTTATCGGAATAGACCATCGTCACATTTATGATCTGATCGGTGGTCTGCTCGAAGCTGGCGCGTCCTGCGCCGGCTTCGATCCTGCGACCACAGACCCGCTGGTGGCGAGTGGCATCACCAGGCGCTTTCCGGATTTGTCGCCGGTCGAGGCCGATCAACTGCTCGATGATCCGACGATAGACCTGATCGTCAGTGCTGCGGTGCCATCCGCGCGCGCCGACATTGCGCTGAAGGCAATGCAGCGCGGCAAGGATGTGATGGTCGACAAGCCCGGCGTTACGAGCTTTGCCCAGCTCGAAGCGGTGGAAAAAGCGGTCCGCGAAACAAGCCGCATCTTTTCGATCTGCTTTTCCGAACGGTTCCTGACGCCTGCTTCCACGCTGGCCACGAAACTGGTCGCCGATGGTGCGATCGGCGAGGTCATTCACACCACCGGCCTCGGGCCGCATCGTCTTAACCGGCCGATCCGCCCGTCATGGTTTTTCGATCCGCGAAACTATGGGGGTATTCTGGTTGATATCGCCTCGCATCAGATCGACCAGTTCCTTTTCTTCACCGGTGCGCAGAGCCCGCAGGTCGTGGCAAGTTCGGTCGGCCATTTCGGCGACCCGGACATTGGCGGCTTCGAGGATTTTGGCGACGTGCTTTTGCGCGCCGAGAATGCCAGCGGTTATATCCGGGTTGATTGGTTTACAGCAGATGGCCTTCCCACATGGGGCGATGGCAGGCTGGTGCTTCTTGGTACAAAAGGCACGCTGGAACTCAGAAAATATGTCGATATTGCCGGGCGCCCCGGCACGGATCACGTTTTTCTCGTGGATGCACAAGGCACTCGCCACATCGATGCTTCCGGCGAAAAGATCACTTATTTCGAACGGTTCCTGAACGATGTTCGCGATCGCAGCCAAACAGCGATGTCGCAGCAGCATGTGTTTGCGGTGTGTCGCTTGTCGCTGGAAGCGCAGGCTTGCGCAACCTTGGTGAAAGATAGCGCAGGCTTGCGCAGGCGTGATGAAAGATAAAGCGAGAACGAGCCGATGAAGAAGACTGTAATTTCGGTGATCGGCCTGGGTCCTGCTTCATTGCCCCATGCCAAAAGCCTTATTGATCTGTCGGATCGTGTCGAAGTCAAATGGGCAGCCAGCCGCAGCGAGGATCGAACGCGGGCGTTTGCAAAGGATTTTCCGTTTCCGGTCACAACCAATATCGAAGCCGCGATCGCCGATCCCGATATCGACGCAGTACTGGTGCTGACGCCCGCCAATGCGCATCTGGAAATAGCCGAAGCGGCATTCGCTGCGGGCAAGCATGTTCTGGTTGAAAAACCTTTGGAAACGACGCTGGCCCGCGCCGAGCAACTGGTTGCAACTGGCCGCAAGGCGGGTCGAAAGCTCGGTGTCGTGTTGCAGCACCGCTTTCGTCCGTCGAGCCTGCGATTGCGGCAAATCCTTCAGGCCGGCGAATTGGGGACGATCGAGGCGGCAGACTTGCGCGTTCCGTGGTGGCGCCCGCAAGACTATTATCAGGCGGCGGGACGGGGAAGTTTCGCGCGCGACGGCGGCGGTGTGCTGTTGTCACAGGCCATTCACGCGATCGATCTTTTTCGTTCGCTGCTTGGCGAAATCGAAGTCTCGGCCTCGCGGGTTCGCACAACGGCTCTGCATGAGATGGAAGCGGAAGATCATGTCACCGCGCTTTTGACGCTTGGCAATGGCGCACCAGCTTCTTTCCTGGCAACAACCGCCGCCTATCCAGGCTTTCCTGAAAGCATGGAGATTATCGGCACGAAAGCGACCGCGAGCCTTGTTGGCGGCGCGTTGACCGTGTCGTGGCTGGATGGCCGTGAGGAAAGGGTCGAAGCGGAAGGTAAATCGGGCAGCGGCGCGGCGATCATGGATTTCCCGCATGATGGTCATCGCGCCCTGATCGCCGATTTCATTGAAGCGGTGGAAAGCGATGCCGATCCCGCCGTGACTGGTGAAGAAGCGCTTGAAACGCAGCGCCTGATCGCCGCGATCATTCGGGCCGATCCGTCGAACCGTCAGCCGGTCTAGATCCAGCCATGTGAAAGCGGTCGGGCTCGCTTCGAGCCGAACATCTCTGACAGGAATTGAAAAAACCGCCGGACTGAAAGTCCGGCGGTTTTCTTTGCCTCGCCGTCGGCTTATGCGGGCGTCGGCTGTTGCTTGGCGCGTGCCACGATCTGCGTCGGGTTCACGAAGCGCAGCGCAATCAGCAGCCATACCAGCGTGGTGATCATGTAGATCACGGCCATTGCATCGATCGACTGCACGGCTCGGACGCCGGATGCGAAGACCGAATAATAGAGTGCGACGACCAGCGTCTGGCTTGTCGGTCCGGCTGTCAGGAAGGTCAGTTCGAACATGGCCACGGTGCGCACGAGCACCAGCAGCAAGGCTGCCAATACACCTGGCACCAGCATCGGCAAAAGCACATGCAGGAAGAGCTTGAACGTTCCGGCGCTGAAAACCCGCGCGGCCGCTTCGATCTTGGGGTCGATCTGCTCGATGAACGGGATCATCACCAGCACGACGAAAGGCACGGTCGGCACGAGATTGGCGAGCACGACGCCCCAGAATGTGCCGCCCACGCCGGCCTGGTAAAGCACCGTCGCAAGCGGGATGCCAAACGTGATCGGCGGCACCAGCAATGGCAGAAGAAACAACAGCATCACGAATTTTTTGCCGTAGAAATCGCGACGGGCAAGCGCATAGGCCGCCGTCACGCCCAAGAGACCGGACAATGCGACCACGGTGAAGGCGATCTGGAACGTCACGATCAGGATGTCATGCAGCTGAAACTCCGACCACGCGGTGAAATACCAGCGTGTGGTGAAGTCGGCCGGCAGCCATGTGCCGAGCCAGC
>JAFAGL010000004.1 GCA_023422735.1 Pseudomonadota bacterium | reverse complement strand
AGGTCCTTCAACCCCGGCCACAGCGATTTCTTTGCCGGCTTGGCCGGATAATCATAGAAGCCCTTGCCGTTCTTGCGACCCTTGCGGTCATGCGTGTCGACCATCGTGTTGATGAGATCGAGCTGAGATGGATCCACTGCATTGTCGCCCAGATCGCGAACGGTCTGCTTCATGATCTTCTGGGCCAGGTCGACGGCGGTTTCGTCGGTCAGCGCGAGCGGGCCGACCGGCATGCCGGCGAGTTTCGCGCCATTCTCGATCATCGCTGCCGGGATGCCCTCGATCAACATCTTGTAGGCTTCCGACATGTAGCGCAGCACGCAACGATTGACGTAGAAGCCGCGCGTGTCGTTGACGACGATCGGCGTTTTCTTGATGGCGCGGACATAATCCATCGCAACCGCAATCGCCTTGTCCTCGGTCTTTTCGCCCAGAATGATCTCGACCAGCAACATCTTGTCGACCGGCGAGAAGAAATGGATGCCGATGAAATTCGCGGGACGGCTGGAATTTTCCGCCAGACCGGTGATCGGGATGGTCGAGGTATTGGAGGCAAAGATCGCATCTTCGGCCAATACGGCTTCCGCCTGTTCGGTTGCCGTCTTCTTGACGGCGGAATCTTCGAACACGGCTTCGATGATGAGATCGCAGCCCTTCATATCGGCGTAGTCGGCGGTTGGCGTGATGAGGGACAGGAGCTTTTCCTTGTCCCCGGCCGTCGCGCGGCCCTTCTTGATCTGGCCGTCGACCAGGGATTCGGAATGCGCCTTGCCTTTGTTTGCCGACTCAAGGTCGCGGTCGAGCAGCACGACGGGAATTCCGGCCTTGGCGGTGACATAGGCGATGCCTGCACCCATGAAGCCCGCGCCGAGAACGCCGATCTTGGTGAATTTCGTTTCAGGCACCCCCTCAGGACGACGTGCGCCCTTGTTGAGCTCCTGCAAGGACACGAACAGCGAGCGGATCATCATTGCCGCTTCGGTTGTGCGCATGATTTCGACGAAGTAGCGCAGCTCGATCTTGAGCGCCGTGTCGAAGGGAACCAGCAGGCCCTCATAAACGCTTTTCAGGATCGCCAGCACGGCCGGGTAGTTACCTGACGTTTCGCGCCGCGCGATGGCGATTGCCGGTGGCCAGAGATTGGCGCCCGCTGCGGAATAAACCGGACCGCCGGGCAGCTTGAAGCCTTTTTCATCCCATGGCTGGGTGGGTTTCAGACCATTCTTGATAAGGCTTTTTGCGGTTGGGACCAGCGCATCGGGCGCGGCGATCTCGGTGATCAGGCCCATTCCCTTCGCTTTTTTCGGGGAAAGCGTCTGGCCCGAAGTCAGCATCTGCAGGGCATCCTGCGTGTTGGCGAGGCGTGGAACGCGTTGCGTGCCGCCAGCGCCCGGGAAGATGCCGACCTTCACTTCGGGCAGCGCCATCTTCACCTTGTCAGAGTCGGCCGCAACGCGACCGTGGCAGGACAGCGAAAGCTCGAAAGCGCCGCCCATGCAGGTGCCGTTGATCGCCGAGACCCACGGCTTGCCGGATGTCTCGATCTTGCGGAAAAGCGCGCTCATTGCACCGGCCCGCTCATACAGGAAGGCGACAGCCTTGTCCTTGTCTTCCGCTTCGCGTCGCGCAAACTCGGCAGTCATGCCTTTCAGCATGGTCAAATCAGCGCCACCCGAAAAACTGTCCTTGCCGGATGTAAAGACGACGCCCTTGACTGAATCGTCGCCCGTGACCTGATCAGCAATGGCATCGAGCTCGCGCAGCGCTTCCTCGGTGAAGACATTCATCGAGCGGCCGGGCATGTCCCAGGTGACGAGTGCGATGCCGTCTGCATCGGTTTCGACGGTGAAATTGGTGTAGGTCATAACAGGATCACCTCTCAATGGCTGCCGCTGCCGGCGCGCTCGCGCTCAAGCAACTGCATCAAAGTGGATATGGATTGCGCGTCGGCATTAGGCTCGGCGGATAGTCCCGATTGAACGCCCAGCCGATCGCCTTCGGATTTGTGCTGGTTCAATTTCCAGCTTCCTTCCAACCGGTCGACACGCATGCGCACGCCGACGATCGCCCGCGTCATGCCGGCAATGTAGCTTTCCGGCGCGTCCTGGACGGACCAAGGCTGGCTGCGGTGCGCTTCGTTTTGCATGGTCAACTGACCGAGATGCGCCAACAGTTCGGTCTCTTCGGAGAAACTCTCCAGGACGCCGTGCGCGTGAACGGCCACATAGGTCCAGGTCGGCACGACCTTGCCATGTTGCGCCTTGCTCTCGTACCAGCCGGGATGAATATAGGCCTGCGGCCCCTGGAAGATCATCATGGAGGGCGCGCCGCTCAACGACCAATGCGAGTTGGGCTTGGCCATATGCGCTTCCAGAATGAGCGTTTCGCCATCCTCCTTTACGACGACCGGAGCATGGGTCGCGGTCAGACCGTCCGCACCCATCGTGACGATGGAGGCGAGCTGAATATCACGCATCGCCGCAATGAGCGGTTCGCGCCGTTCTTCGCGAAACTGGCGGGGCACATACATGTCAGACGCGCTCGATGATGGTCGCCGTGCCCATGCCGGCGCCGATGCAAAGCGTGGCGAGGCCGACACTCACGTCGCGGCGTTCCATTTCGTCGAGCAGCGTGCCGAGGATCATGGCGCCGGTGGCACCCAGCGGATGGCCCATCGCAATGGCGCCGCCATTCACATTGATGTCGGCGTGGTCGATCTCGAAAGCCTGCATATAGCGCAGCACCACGGCGGCGAAGGCCTCGTTCAGCTCGAACAGGTCAATGTCGGAAAGCTGCATTCCGGCGCGTTTCAGGAGTTTTTCGGTGACATCCACCGGCCCGGTGAGCATCAGTGCCGGTTCCGAACCGATATTGGCAAAAGCGCGGATGCGCGCGCGCGGCTTGATGTTGAGCTTGTCGCCCGCTTCCTTCGAACCGAGCAGAACGGCCGCGGCACCATCCACGATGCCAGATGAGTTGCCGGCATGGTGGACGTGGTTGATGCTTTCGAGTTCAGGATGCTTCTGCACGGCGACGGCATCGAAACCGCCCATTTCACCCGGCATCACGAAAGACGGGTTGAGGGAAGCCAGTGACTGCATGTCGGTCGACGGCCGCATATGCTCGTCATGGTCGAGGATGGTCATGCCGTTCTGGTCCTTGACCGGCAGAACCGACTTCTTGAAGCGTCCTTCCTCCCAGGCCTTGGCAGCGCGCTTCTGGCTTTCGACCGCATAGGCGTCGACATCGTCGCGGCTGAAGCCGTATTTCGTGGCGATCAGGTCTGCGGATACGCCCTGCGGCATGAACCAGCCTGGAAAGCCAACCGACGGGTCCATGAACCAGGCACCGCCGGACATGCCCATGCCGACGCGCGACATCGATTCAACACCGCCCGCAATGACCAGCTCGTCAGCTCCCTGTGCGATCTTGGCCGCGCCGAGATTGACGGCGTCGAGACCCGAGGCGCAGAAGCGGGAAATCTGCATGCCCGGCGCCTTGATATCATAGCCGGCTTCAAAAGCGGCCGAACGCGGGATGACCGAGCCGGCTTCCCCGACCGGATCGACGCAGCCGAAAATGATGTCGTCGACTTCCGCCGTGTTCAGATTGTTGCGGTCGCGCAGGCCTTCAAGAACCTTGGCGCCGAGGCGAACCGCCGGAACTTCATGCAGCGAGCCATCCTTCTTGCCACGCCCGCGCGGAGTGCGGACGGCATCATAAATATAAGCGTCGGCCATGAAATGTCCTTTCAGGAAACGGGTTCGACGGTGACGACCGCCTTGACGGAATTGGCAATGAAGCAGGCGTCATGCGCCTTCGCATGAAGTTCTGCGAGCTGTTCGGGGCTCGTTTCTTTTTCGGTCGCGATTTTCGGGCGTAGCGTCACGCGCGTGATGGAGCTGCGACCAGTCGCATCCTTTTCCAGCACACCCTCGGCATTGTCCTCGTAAGACAGGATCTCGACGCTGTTCTGCCGCGCGATATCGAGAAACCACAGCATGTGGCAGGATGACAGCGAGGCAACGAAAAGTTCCTCCGGATCGACCGAAACTTCTGACGAAAACTGGGCAGGGATGTTGCCGGGGGCGCCGGAGCCTTCAATCGTCGTGCCGCCATCAAAGAAGATCTCATGCACGCGGCTGTAGCGGCCAAGCGTGAAATGGTCGTCTTCACTCTGTTTCCAGCGGATCAGGGCAGTGTGGGTGGACATTGGCTCGCTCTCCTCACAGGCCGCGTGCGATCAAGAGTTTCATGATCTCGTTCGTGCCGCCATAAATGCGCTGGACCCGGGCATCGCGAAACATGCGTGCGATCGGATACTCATTCATGTAGCCGTAGCCGCCATGCAGTTGCAGGCACTCGTCGACGACCTTGCATTGCAGATCGGTGAGCCAGTATTTCGCCATCGAAGCGGTGGAAGCATCCAGCCCGCCACCAAGATGGCGCTGGACGCAATCATTATAAAAGACGCGTCCGACGGTGATCTCGGTTTTGAGTTCGGCGAGTTTGAACTGGGTGTTCTGGAATTCCAGGATCGGTTTGCCGAAGGCCTTGCGCTCCTTGACATAGTCGATGGTAAGCGCGAGGGCGCGTTCTGCCATGGCGATCGCCTGCGCGCCGATCAACAAACGTTCCTGCGCGAGCTGCTGCATCAACTGAATGAAGCCCTGGCCTTCTTCCTCGCCAAGCAGATTGGCGGTGGGGACGCGCACATCATTGAAGAAAAGTTCGGACGTATCATTGGCCTTGAGGCCGACCTTGTCGAGATTGCGCCCGCGCTCGAAACCTTCGACCTCGTCGGTCTCGACCACGATCAGCGAGGTGCCTTTGGCGCCCTTTGAAGGGTCGGTTTTGGCGACGACGATGATCAGATTGGCGTTTTGCCCGTTTGTGATGAAGGTCTTTGAGCCGTTCAGCGCATATTGATTGCCGGATTTGATGGCCGTGGTCTTCACGCCCTGCAGGTCGGAACCGGCACCGGGCTCCGTCATGGCGATCGCGCCGATCAGTTCGCCGGTCGCCATTTTCGGGAGCCAGCGCTTTTTCTGCTCTTCCGAACCGTAATGATGAATATAGGGCGCGACGATCGCATTATGGAGCGCGATCCCGAAACCATCGACCCCGAGATGGCCAATCGCTTCCGCTATGGCGCTTTCATGCGCATAAGTCCCGCCGGACCCGCCATATTCTTCCGGCATGGACGCACAAAGAAGACCCGCGTCTCCCGCCTTTTTCCAGCTTTCCTTGTCGACGATCTCGTTTTTCTCGAACTCGTCATAGCGCGGCGCGATCTCGTCTCCGAGAAAGCGCATCGACATGTCGTAAAGCATCTCGACATCATCCTGGGCCCATTGGGGCTTGGGCAATCCGAGAATACTCGCCGCAGTTGACATTGGATCCTCCTTCCAGGTGTCGGAACGCGCCAGAATCTGGCGCGAAAAGATGTCGGCCCTACCTAACCATTGTTAGTTAAGTTGCGGAAGGGGCAATCAGAAGGCCTCTTGCGGCAAGTCCATCATCGTGTCCGCGCCAGCCGAGATGCGGGCAAGCCGCGTTGCGGTTTCCGGCATCAACCGTTCCATATAAAAGCGGGCGGTGACAAGCTTGGTTTCGAGGAACGCCTTGTCGCCTTCGCCGCTGCCGAGCTTGTGCTGAGCGGCCTTCGCCATCTTGCCCCACATATAGCCGATCGCCACAAGCCCCATGAGATGCATATAATCGGTGGATGCGGCACCGGCATTGTCCGGCTTTTGCATGGCGTTTTGCAGCAGCCACATGGTGGCGACCTGCAAATCGTTGAGGCCCTTTTTCAAACCCTTGGTGACGGGCGCCATCTGTTCGTCGGAGCGGTGTTCCTCGCAAAAGGCACCGACTTCCTTGAAAAAGGCCTGTACCGCGCGGCCACCGTTCATGCCGAGCTTGCGCCCGACCAGATCGAGCGCCTGAATGCCGTTGGCGCCTTCATAGATCATGGCGATGCGGGCATCGCGCACGAACTGGCTCATGCCATGTTCTTCGATATAACCGTGGCCACCGAAAACCTGCTGTGCCGAAACCGCGTGGTCGAAGCCCTTATCGGTCAGCACGCCTTTCAGGACCGGCGTCATCAGGCCGAGCAGATCATCTGCTACCTGTCTTTCCGTTTCGTCTTCGGCGAGGTGGGCGAGATCCGATTGCAGCGATGTCCAAAGCTGAAGCGCGCGTCCGCCTTCGGTGAAAGCGCGGATCGTCAACAGCGTGCGGCGAATATCGGGATGAACGATGATCGGGTCGGCTTTTTTCTCCGGCGCCTTCGCCCCCGACAGGGAACGGCCCTGGATGCGCTCGCGGGCGTAAGCCACAGCGTTCTGATAGGCCGCTTCGCCCACCGCCAGCCCTTGAAGGGCGACGCCGAGACGGGCTTCATTCATCATCACGAACATGGCTTTGAGGCCGCCATTTTCCGCGCCGATGAGAAAACCCTGCGCCTCGTCATAGTTCATGACGCAGGTGGAATTGCCATGGATGCCCATTTTCTCTTCGACAGAACCGCAGGACACCGCATTGCGCGCGCCGATTGAGCCGTCTTCGTCGAGGTTGAACTTCGGCACGATGAAAAGCGAAATGCCTTTCACGCCTTCCGGTGCGCCTTCGATCCGCGCCAGCACCAGATGAATGATGTTTTCGGCCATGTCGTGCTCGCCGGCCGAAATGAAGATCTTCTGGCCGGAAATCTTGTAGCTGCCATCGCCATTCGGCATGGCTCTGGTGCGCAACAAGCCGAGATCGGTACCGCAATGCGGCTCGGTCAGGTTCATGGTCCCGGTCCAGGTGCCGTCGACCATTTTCGGCAGATAAGTTTGTTTCTGCTCGTCCGAGCCATGGGCGATAATGGCTGCGATCGCGCCCTGAGTGAGGCCGGGATACATCATCAGCGCCATGTTGGCAGCCGACATATATTCGCCGACCGCCGTGTGCAGCGTGTAAGGCAGGCCCTGGCCGCCGAGTTCAACAGGGACGGCGAGCCCCATCCAGCCGCCTTCGCGATATTGATCATAGGCTTGCTTGAAGCCTTCCGGCGTGGTGACCGAACCGTCGGATGCGCGTTTGCAGCCATGAATGTCGCCAACCCGGTTCAAAGGCTGCAACACGGTTTCGGAAAGTTTTGCGCCTTCGGACAGGATCGCGTCGACAACATCGGAAGACGCATCCGCGAAGCCGCTGAGGTTGCTGAACCGGTCAAGCTGCAGGACTTCATTCAAGATGAAGCGTGTGTCATCAACCGGGGCACGGAACACGGGCATGAACTTCCTCCTGATGATCGGCGCAGGGCAACGATGCTCGCGCATAAACGGACCATCGCCGGTTTGATACCGGCGATGGTCTCGCTCGACTATCAAACTTTGACGTTTGCGTAAACGTCAAAGTAGGAAGCGGAAAGTTTTGTATCAAGCCTTGGCGGAAACCGTGGCGGCCAGCTTGGCTTTGGTGGTGTCGATGACTTCGCCCAGCGTGGAAATGGCGTCGTCGAGTTCTGCGCGCTGCTTTTCCAGGCGGGCGAGCTGGCGCGTCGAGCGTTCGATCACTGCCTTCATCTGGCGGATATTGGTGCCGTTGGGATCGTAAAGATCCATCAGCTGCTTCACTTCACGCAGCGAAAATCCAACCTTGCGGCCAAGCAGAATGAGCTTCAGGCGCGAAATATCACGCGGATGATACAAGCGCGTCGAGCCGACGCGTTCGGGCGAAATCATGCCCTTGTCTTCATAAAAGCGCAGCGTGCGCAGCGAAATTCCGAATTCTTTGGCGATATCGCCAATGCGTCGCGCATCTCCGATTTCGCCGATCTCATCGATCATGTCGTCGTCGTCGGGAAACTCTTCTTGTTTGGAAACGCGGTTCAAAGAGAATGCCATTCTTCTTTTTCTTCTTGCTCGTGTGTTTGCAGACAAAACCATGCGGCACCGACCCGACAGGCAACTGCCGGATGCGCGAATTGGAAATGCCGATGTGGGGGCGATTCTGATTTGGCGCTGTATATAGAACTTCCCTACCGACATGCAACGCGTCATCCCGCAGGGGAGCTATGAAAGGAAAGGGAGTTGCCAGCCGGTTCGATCAAGATTGGTTAACGTCGCGTTTACCATATTGCGCGAAAGCTGTGCATGTCGGGGTTCTGGCGAGGAATCGGTAACGAATTCGCCGGGGCGGCTTTCCGGGAGGCATGAATGCCATCCGGAACAGGCCGTATTCACAAGCTCCAGGCGCGCCGCAGACAAGGTCCCGGCAATCCTGGTGGTGTTGAATGCGCATGGCGGCAAAGATTTCCAGCGGGCGGCTTCGATGACCATCAGGCGATCACATCACGAACCGTTGACGGCGCATAACCAGCGCCCGTTCACGTCCGAAACCGACTCGACCGCTTCACCGGCCTCGATGCAGGATCTCGAGCGCACGCTTCAATCGCTTGAAAGCCGCCTCGGGCAACCGGCGCCGATCCTCCAGGCACGGCAGCGCGCGGAAAAGCGCTCCCGTCAGTTGCGCGATCCCGATTATTCACGCGCGCCGGATCGCGAGCGCGGTTCCACATCCGTCAGCGTACTGGCAGCCCAGCTGAAAGCCTTGCGCGACGATATGGAGCAGCAAATGACGGCTCCGGTCACGCAGGAGTTCGAAACCCTGCGTGCCGAAATCCGCAAGCTTGCGAAGGATGCCCAGCGCGGTGCGCCGAACAAGGCTTTGTTGAACGAGATCGAGCGCTTGTCGGCGGCGGTGGCCGATCTTTCCAAGCGCGGCGACGATCGCACGATTGGCCTGCTTCGCCTTGAGCTCGAACAATTGAAGAAATCTGTGTCCACGCTGGCGCGGGAAGATACGCTGCGGGCCGTTGGCGACCGGTGGGACGCGTTCGACAGTCGCATGAAGCGTTTCGAGGACGAGGTTCGCAACAAGCCTGCACCGGTGCAGGACACAAAAGCGCTCGACGGCTTGACGCAGCGCCTGGAAAAGATCGCCGCGGCTGTGGACATTTTGCCGGACTCGCTTTCGATGCGCGCGCTCGAAGACAAGGTCCATGTTCTGGCGGGCGCCCTTGATCAGCTGGCGCGCAAACAGGATGCGCAAAGCGATCAGACCTTCTCCATGATTGCCGAACGGCTGGACGAAATCACGCAAGCGATGGCGAGCAACGCCCTGCATGCACCAATGACCGGGCCTGACCCCTCTGCGCTGCAACGTGTTGAAAACCGCCTTTCATCGCTGGCAAACCAGATCGAAGAATTGCTGGACGAGCGCCCCTCGCAGGCCATGGCGCATCAGCTGGCCAATCTGACCGCGCGGGTGGATGACTTGTCGACACAGGCCGCCATGCCACAAGCGATGGTCGATCGCCTCGGTCGTCAGATCGGCGCAATCGTCGAACGTCTCGATCATCAGCCTCCTTATCCCGATTTCGGCCCGGTACTGGATGGTCTCGAACAGCGGTTCCAGCTGTTGGCGGACGCGCTCGACCGGCGTCAGGAAGATGTTATCGATCAAAGCAGCCATTTGCTGCGCGATATCGAAAGCCGGCTCGACGGATTGGTTGATCGGCTGGACGACAAATCGCGATCCGACCAGACGCATCTCGAAACAATGATGGATGCGCGGTTCAACGATCTGGCGGCGCGCTTGGACGACCGGCTGACCTATGGCCCGGAAGCGGCCGGCATTCGCGAACTCGATCTGCGCTTGTCGGACATGAGCGACCGTTTTGACGCCGTTGCGGGCGGCGGTCTGCGCGGCGATGACGAGATGATGGCACGGCTTCAGGTGCAGCTGGCCGAGTTGTCGACACGCCTTTCTGCCCCTTCGCGCAATCTGGAAACGCAGGATTTTTCTGCCCGCTTCGATGAGTTGCAACGCTCTCTCAGCGATCAACAGGATGCCTTGATCGAGACCGCGCGCGCAACTGCGGCGGAAGCGGTGCGCGAATGGACGCAACAACGCGGCGACCGGCCCGGCGACGCCGGCTTGTCTGCGGAACTGCGCGCGCTTGAGGAACTGACAAGGGATTCGGATGCGCGCAACACGCGGACATTCGACGCGATCCATCAAACGCTGACGAAGATCGTCGACCGTTTGAACAGGATGGAAACCCGTCCCGACCAGGAGCCGGCAAGCAAAACCCGCCTTGCCGACACGCCGCCGATCTTTGCCGAGCCGATGCCGCATTTCGCGCAAAGCGATGCCTGGAACGAAGCTCGTTCCCAGTCGAGCGCCGATCGCTCCGTCTTGTCTTCATCGCAACAAAGCTGGATGTTCCAGCCGGTTGCGCCGTCGCATCTCGACGCCAGATCGCGGGAAGATGATTTCGCGCCCACAGAGCCGAATGGGCTCGATGCGGCTTTTCCTTCGCTTGACCAGCCTTTGCACCAGCCGCTCAGCGCGAGAATTCCGCAGGAGCCCGGCAAACCAACGCGCGCAACGCCCGACCTCACCGCAATTTTGAAGCGTGTCCGCGACCAGCGCGCGGGATCGGTCGATCGCGACTTCGACGCTGACGGCGATCAGGATGGCCTATCCGAAGGAACCGAGCGTCGGATTGGTCATATCCTGCGGTTTCGTCGCAACACGATGCTGATGGCGACCGTCGCGATGATTGTGGGGCTTGGCGGCTTCCAGCTGACGCGCACTTATCTTCAGAACCAGAGTCCGGTGACGGTTGAAGAAAATCTTGTTGCGGCAACATCACCAGTGCCGCAATCGGAGGACGTGAAGGAACAGTCCGAGCCTGTTGCGCTGGCGGGATCGACACAAAAACCTGTCACGCAGACGCCTTCGCAGCCGACCCAGCCTCAGTCCACGCAGTTAGAAAGACAGGATGCGCAAGCCGCGCAGGCTTTTACGCCGCCAAGCCCGCTTGCCACCGGCTCGATCACGCGTGATGACCCACAAGTAGCCGCATTACCTCGGGTCGAAGACGCTGCTTCTCAACAAGCCATATCCGCGCTTGAACCCACCGAGCTGACGCCGGAGGCTCCGCAAACGGCCGCTCTTCAGACGAATGTCGGAAACCTGGGTTTGTCGGCCGGGCCATCCTTCGCATCCGCCGCCCGCATGCAGGCGCAAAATCCGCTGCAAGCACCCGAAAGCCTTCCCGAAGCGGTTGGGCCGAAAGCCTTGCGCGACGCAGCGCAAAATGGCGATGCCAAGGCGATGTTCGAGATCGGCAATCGCTTTGCCGAAGGACATGACGGACAGCCCGATATGGATATGGCTGCCCGCTGGTATCGCCTTTCGGCCGATCAGGGTTTTGCACCTGCCCAATATCGCATCGGCAATCTTTATGAAAAAGGGATGGGCGTCGAGCGCAACCTGGATGAAGCCAGGCGCTTTTATGAACTGGGCGCGAGCCAGGGCAATGCCAGCGCGATGCACAATCTCGCCGTGCTTCACGCCATGGGCGCGGTTGGGAAAACCGATAACACCGCCGCCGTGCGCTGGTTCACCGAAGCGGCCGAGCGTGGGGTGACGGACAGCCAGTTCAATCTCGGCATCATGGCCGCCAAGGGCGCTGGCATGAAGCGGGACTTCGAAGCCTCTTATAAATGGTTCGACCTCGTAGCCAGAACCGGTGACAAGGACGCGGCGAGCAAGCGCGACGAGATCGCTGCCAGCCTGTCGCCCGAAGCACTGGCCCGCGCCCGGGCCAATGCAGTCTTGTGGCGCGCCAAGGCAGAAGACCCGCGGACGAATTCGGTCGAAATTCCTGCCGAATGGCGTGACGCGAGCGATGTCGCCGACGGTGTCGACATGAAGCAGGCGATCACCAATATCCAGCGTATCCTGAACAAGAACGGCTTCGATGCCGGACAACCGGATGGCCTGATCGGCGGTAAAACCAAGGCTGCGATCATCGCCTTCCAGTCCGCCAACGGCTTGACCGCCGACGGCGAAGTCAACGAACCGCTGGTGCGCGCCTTGTTGAAACGCAAATAGCTTTGTCGTTGCGACAAACTGGCGTCGGATGCCGGGATTTCAGCCAGAATACGGCAACCAGCAGTCAACGTGATCACGAAATGTCGTTTTCGACATGATTGCCGCCGCCTAACTTCCGCCGATGCCTTGCAATCTCCCTTATCTTCGCGTTGAAACGACGGGGTCACGCCAAGCGCGGGATCGAGTCACTTTTTTCCACTGGAAGATGAGCTGAGATTACGGGGTGAACATCTATCTCCCCATAGCGGAAATGTCCGTAAACGGACTGGTTGTCCTGATGATGGGGGCTGCGGTCGGGTTTCTGTCCGGATTGTTCGGGGTGGGCGGCGGCTTTTTGATCACGCCGCTTCTGATCTTCTACAATATTCCGCCTGCGATCGCCGTTGCGACGGGTGCCAATCAAGTGATCGCCTCGTCCATGTCGGGGGCGCTAGCGCATTTCAAGCGCCGCACACTTGATTTCAAGCTCGGCTTTGTTCTGCTGGCGGGCGGCGTGGTCGGCTCTTCCTTCGGTATCGTCGTTTTTGCCTGGTTGCGATCGCTTGGCCAGCTCGACCTGTTCATTTCGCTCTTATACGTCGTGTTTCTCGGCAGCGTTGGTGGGTTGATGCTGGCGGAAAGCGTCAACACCTTGCGCAAATCCCAGTCTGGTACGGTTTCTCTCAAGCGCGCCGGCCAGCATCACTGGATCCACAAGCTTCCGCTCAAGATGCGCTTTCGCACCTCGAAACTGTTTGTCAGCGTCATCCCGGTGCTTGCGCTGGGCGCGGGCATCGGTTTTCTGGCCGCCATCATGGGTGTGGGCGGCGGCTTCATCATGGTGCCCGCGCTGATCTATCTTTTGAAGGTGCCGACCAATGTGGTTGTGGGCACATCCCTGTTTCAGATCATCTTCACCGCGGCCTTCACCACCATCGTGCATGCCGCCACCAACCAGACCGTCGACATCGTTCTTGCATTGCTTTTGATGGTGGGCGGCGTGGCCGGAGCGCAATATGGCGCCAAGGCCGGACAAAAGCTGCGCGGCGAGCAATTGCGGCTTTTGCTGGCGCTGATGGTTGTCGCGGTCGCGGTGCGACTTGGCTTCGATCTTTTCGTGCGCCCGGACGATCTATATTCCCTCGGCCCGCTCGGGGAGTTTTGAGCGATGCTGGCGCGGCGTCTCATCCTTCTGGTGATCGGCTTGATCGGCCTGCCTATGTTGCTGGCCCAGATGGCACCCGCGCAGGCGCAGGATGCGGAAGTTGCGCGAAACGAATCCATCCAGATCGGCCTTTCGACGGATCGGATCACCGTGACCACCGATTTTTCCGGCACGGCTTTGACGATCTTCGGCGCCTTGAACGATGTCGATCCCTTGATGGCGCGGCAAGGACGATACGACGTGATCGTCGTGCTGGAAGGCCCGGCCCGGCCTGTCGTCGTGCGGCGCAAGGACCGCGTGCTCGGCATGTGGATCAACACCCAGTCCGAAACCTTCGTGAATGTGCCGATTTCCTATTCGGTTTCGACCACGCGACCCTTGCAGGATATGACCCAGCCGGCCACGTATCGCCGTTTGTCGCTCGGTGCGAATTACATGTATCTGCAGCCGCAAGACCGCGAAGGCGATCCTCAGACAATCGAGGAATTTACGAAAGCATTGCGCGATCGCAAGCAATGGACGGGGCTTTATCACGAACTGATTGGCGGCGTTCAGTTCTTGTCGTCAAACCTGTTTCGCGCCACGCTCGAACTGCCGCCGAATGTGCCGATCGGCACGCATCGCGCGCGCGCCTTTCTGTTCAAGAATGGCGTGTTCATCCGCGAAACGTCCGCCCAGCTTTCCATTCAAAAATCGGGTCTGGAGCAATCGATCTTCAGCGCCGCGCATGATTACAGCCTGTTATACGGAATAGGCGCGGTTTGTCTTGCGATCATGACCGGTTGGCTCGGTCGCCTGATCTTCAGCCGGGACTGAAAACTGAAGCGCTAGCCCGGATAAAGATTACCCGGCGCGATCGTGTAAATCCGTACATCGCCGAGCATGTGAGCGCGAAACGTGCTCCAATCGAAGAGATTGCGATAGGCGCGGTCGAGCACGTTCAGCGTTCCCGTGAAGCTGCCGAAAGCCGGCATCACCAGACGCCGCCCATCGCTGGCAAAACAGCGTCGGCGCACGGACCGCCCGCGTTGCACGATGCGGGCGCCGGGATGAAGATGGCCCGCGATTTCGCCGGCAATCGAGACCAGTGTCGGCTCGTGGCGGAAGGTTAGCCCGTTCCATTCAAGATCGCCGACGGTTTCACCCTCCACGCCCTTGGGCGCTTCGGGATCGTGATTGCCGGCGATCCAGTACCAGTTGCGGCCTTTTTGCAGTGACGTGAGTTGCGCACGGAACGGCTCGGGCATGCGCTCGGCACCCCAGCCATCATGAAAACTGTCGCCCAGGCTGATCACGGTTCGGGGCTGATGCTGCTCAATCGCCAGTCCGAGCCGCAACAAGGTGGCGGCAGTATCATAGGGCGGCAAAAAGGAGCCGCGCCGGGCAAAGGCAGAGCCTTTTTCCAGATGCAGGTCGGAAACCACGAGCAACGACAGATCCTCGAACCACAGTGCGCCCGATCGATCGCACACCGCTTCGCACCCTGCGATGCGGATGCGC